>NZ_SRLV01000013.1:0-144745 GCF_006518205.1 Myxococcus sp. CA005
GCGCTGCTGCGGCGGCCGTTCCACTGTCAGGCCCGCGGCGGTGGGGGGCGGCGTCCGGGCCGAGGGGCGCAGGCCCGGCGGAATGGCGCTGGGCGCGGGCGGAACCACCGGCTCCGCCACCTTGCCGCCTGGGAAATTGGACACCGCGACCGGCCGGCTGCCGGGCGGCGTACCAGGCCGGGCGACGGCGAGGGGCGGCTTCGTGGCGGCGGGGCGGGGCGCGGCAGCGGGCTCGCCCAGCGCCTGGCCGCAGAGCACACAGGCAGCCGAGCGAGGCGAGTTGTACCCGTCACAGTTCGGGCAGACCACGGCGAGGGAGGACAGCAGGAGCTGTGACATGTGCGGAGGCGAATCTACGGGGCCGTAAAACACCGGGTCAACGAAAGCGAACGCACCAACTGGGGTGTCCTAGAGGAAGGTGACGTCCAGGTGTGGGGCAACGTTGCCCCTCCGTTGGTGCAAAGTTACGATTGCTCCTCATTCGATGATTCGCCTGAACGACATCCTCCAACGGGTTTCCCAGTACCACCCCGACCCCGACCTGGACATCATCAAGAAGGCCTACGTCTATTCGGCCAAGGTCCATCAGGGTCAACTCCGGAAGTCAGGCGAGCCCTACCTCGTCCATCCGCTCGAGGTCGCCGGCATCCTGGGCGAGCTCAAGCTGGACGAGGCGTCCATCGTCACCGGACTCCTTCACGACACCATTGAGGACACGCTGGCCACCGAGGAGGAGCTGACGGAGCTCTTCGGTTCGGAAGTAGCCCACCTGGTAGACGGCGTCACCAAGCTGTCCAAGTTCTCCGCATCCGCCAGCCTGTCGCAGGAGGAGAAGCAGGCGGAGAACTTCCGGAAGATGATCATCGCGATGGCGCAGGACATCCGCGTCATCCTGGTGAAGCTGGCGGACCGCACGCACAACATGCGGACGTTGGATCACATGTCGGAGGAGAAGCAGGCCCGCATCGCGCAGGAGACGCTGGACATCTACGCGCCGCTGGCCAACCGGCTGGGCATCTCGTGGATCAAGACGGAGCTGGAGGACCTGAGCTTCCGCTACGTCAAACCGCAGGAGTTCTTCGCGCTCCAGGCGAAGCTGAACAAGCGCAAGAAGGAGCGGGAGAAGTACATCGAGGACACGTGCGACCTCATCCGCTCCAAGCTGGCCGAGCGCGGGCTGAAGGGCGAGGTGAGCGGACGCTTCAAGCACGTCTACAGCATCTACAAGAAGATCAAGTCACAGGGCATCGACTTCGATCAGATCCACGACATCATCGCCTTTCGCATCATCGCGCCCACCGCGCCCTCCTGTTACGAGGCGCTGGGGCTCGTGCACGAGATGTGGAAGCCGGTGCCGGGGCGCTTCAAGGACTTCATCGCGATTCCGAAGCCCAACATGTACCAGTCGCTGCACACGACCATCATCGGTCCGCTCAGCGAGCGCGTGGAGGTGCAGATCCGCACCTCGGAGATGCACAAGATCGCCGAGGAAGGCATCGCCGCGCACTGGAAGTACAAGGAGGGCAAGGCCGTCATCTCCAAGGATGACGAGAAGTTCGCCTGGCTGCGGCAGCTGATGGAGTGGCAGCAGGACCTGAAGGACCCGAAGGAGTTCCTGGAGACGGTGAAGGTGGACCTCTTCACCGACGAGGTCTTCGTCTTCACGCCCAAGGGCGACGTGCGCTCGCTGCCTCGCGGCGCCACGCCGGTGGACTTCGCCTACGCCATCCATTCGGACGTGGGCAACCGGTGCGTGGGCGCCAAGGTGAACGGGAAGATCGTCCCGCTCCGCTACAAGATGAAGAACGGGGACACGGTGGAGGTGCTCACCAGCCCCCAGCAGCACCCGTCCAAGGATTGGCTCACCTTCGTCAAGACGAGCCGGGCGCAGCAGCGCATCCGCGGCTTCATCAAGCAGCAGCAGCGCGAGAAGAGCCTTCAGCTGGGACGCGAGCTGGCGGACCGCGAGCTCAAGCGCTTCCAGCTCAACTTCAACCGGTTGCTCAAGTCCGGCGAGATGAAGAAGGCCGCCGTGGACCTGGGCTTCCGTGTGGAAGACGACATGCTGGTGGCCATTGGCTACGGCAAGGTGACGCCGCAGCAGCTGTCGCACCGGCTCGTCCCCCAGGAGAAGCTCAACGCCGCGGAGGCCGGGGGGCGCGCGGATGCCAACCCCGCCGCGACAACCTCCGGTGGAGCCGGCAACTCGGTGCTGCCGGGCCTGTCCCGGGTCACCGACCTGGCGAAGCGGCTGGTGGGCCGCAGCAACCGCAGCGGCGTACAGATTGGCGGCGTGGACGATGTCCTCGTGCGCTTCGGGCGGTGTTGCAACCCCGTCCCCGGAGATCCCATCGCCGGCTTCATCACCCGGGGGCGGGGCGTCACGGTTCACACGGTCGGCTGTGAAAAGGCACTGGCCACGGACCCCGAGCGGCGCGTGGACGTGTCGTGGGACGTCCGGGGCGACTTCAAGCGCCCCGTCACCCTGCGCGTCCTCACTGCGGACCGGCCGGGCCTGCTGGCGGACATCACCAACACCTTCTCCAAGAAGGGCGTCAACATCTCCCAGGCCAACTGCCGGGCCACCGGAGATGACCGGGCGGTGAACACTTTCGAGGTCATCATCTCCGACCTCAAGCAGCTCACCGACCTGATGCGAACCATCGAGCGGCTCCAGGGCGTCTACTCGGTCGAGCGCATCTAACCGCCTTCGCCTTTCGTGGTAGAGCGCCCGGAAACCCCGGCGGCCCGATTCGGGCCGCTCTCACCCCGAGGTGCGCCGCATGGCTCGCAAGGCAATCCACTCCGACCAGGCCCCCAAGGCCATTGGCCCGTATTCCCAGGCGGTGCAGGTGGACGCCGGGAAGATGACCTTCCTCTCCGGCCAGATTCCGCTCGACCCCGCCACCATGGAGATGGTGCAGGGCGACGTCGTCGCGCAGGCGGAGCGGGTGATGGAGAATCTGAAGGCCGTGCTCGCCGCCAGCGGGCTGGACTTCTCCCACGTCGTGCGCTGCACCATCTTCCTCACCGATTTGGGCGACTTCGCCCGGGTGAACGAAGTCTATGGCCGCTACTTCACCGGCGCTCCGCCGGCCCGCGCCACCGTGCAGGTGTCCGCGCTGCCGCGTGGCTCCAAGGTGGAGATTGACGCCATCGCCGTCTCCTGAAGCAAGGGCTGGAAAGACGAAGGCCGCCGGACTCAGAGGAGTCCGACGGCCTTTGTCGCGTCAGGGCGCCAGGGCCCCAGCGGGAACTACTTCGAGTCGGCCACCGCGCCGCCGAGCTTCTTCAGCTCCTCGTCGATGACGCGCTTGAACGCGTCCACGGGCTGGGCGCCCACGAGCGTGCGGCCATTGATGAAGAACGTCGGGGTGCCGGAGGCGCCCACGCTGGACGCCTGCGCCATGTCGGCCTCGATCTGCGCGTTGAACTTGCCCTGGTCCAGCGCGGCCTTGAACTTGTCCACGTTCAGGCCCAGCTCCTGCGCGTACTTCTCCAGCGAGGCGCGGTCCAGCGCGCGCTGATTGGCGAAGAGCTTGTCGTGGTACTCCCAGAACTTGCCCTGCTCGTTCGCGGCCAGCGCAGCGGCGGCGGCCAACTTGGCGTTGGCGTGGAAGGGCAGCGGCTGGTTCTTGAAGGCGACCTTGATCTTCCCGCCGTACTGGTCCTCCAACTGCTTCAGCGTGGGCACCACGCGGCTGCAGAAGGGGCACTCGAAGTCGGAGAAGGCGACGATGGTGACGGGCGCGTTCTTGTCGCCCTTCACCGGGGCGTTGCCCACGTCCACCTTCTGGACCGGGGGCTCGGCCGGAGCGCCAGGGGCCGCGGCGGGCGCCGTCGGGGCGTTGGCGACGTTCTCCGCGTTCAGCTTGGCGTAGAGCTCCTCGGGCTTGGTGCCGGCGGCGAGCAGCTTGTCCGCCTTGCCAATCTCCTCGTCGATGACGCGCTTGAAGGCCTCGAAGGGCTGCGCGCCGACGAACTCACGGCCGTTGATGAAGAAGGTCGGGGTGCCGTTGGCGCCCACGGCGTTGCCGGCGGCCATGTCGGCCTCGACCTTCGCCTTGAACTTGCCCGAATCCAGGGCGGCCTTGAACTTGGCGACGTTCAGGCCCAGCTCCTGCGCGTACTTCTCCAGCGAGGCGCGATCCATGGCCTTCTGATTGGCGAAGAGCTTGTCGTGGTACTCCCAGAACTTGCCCTGCTCGTGCGCGGCGTGCGAGGCCTCGGCGGCCAGCTTCGCGTTCGGGTGGAAGGGCAGCGGCTGGTGACGGAACACTACGCGCACGTCCTTGGCGTAGCTCTCCTTGATCTTCGACAGGGTGGGGCCCACGCGGCTGCAGAAGGGGCACTCGAAGTCAGACCACTCGACGATGGTCACCTTGGCGTTGGCCGGGCCGAAGGAGGGCGAGTCCGAGGGGATCTCCACCTTGCGGACCGTGGCGGCGGGCTGCTGCGGCTGCGCCTTGGGCGCGGCGCGCTCGGAGCCCTTCTCGATGATCTTCGCGTACACCTGCGAGGCGGGCACGCCGCCCTTCACCAGGTTCTCCGCCTTGACCAGCTCCTCGTCGATGAGGGCCTGGAAGTTGGCGATGGGCTGCGCGCCCGACAGGAAGCGGCCGTTGATGAAGAAGGCCGGGGTGCCGCTGGCGCCCAGCTGGCCGGCCAGGGCCTGGTCGCGGGTGATGATGTCCTGGAACTTGGGGTTGCCCAGCTCAGCCTTCCACTTGTCCAGGTTGAGGCCCAGCTCCTTGGCGTACTGCTCCAGGGACACGTCATCCAGCTTCTTCTGATTGGCGAAGAGCTTGGCGTGGTACTCCCAGTACTTGCCCTGCTCGCCAGCCGCCATCGCGGCGATGGCCGCGGGCTTGGCGCGCGGGTGGAAGGAGAGGGGGTTCTGCTTCATCACCACGCGGAGCTTCTTGCCGTACTGCTCCTGGAGCTTCTCGATGGTGACGTTCGCCCGGCTGCAGAAGGGGCACTCGTAGTCGGAGAACTCGACCACGGTGACGAGCGCGTCGGCGCTGCCGTGGGTCGGCGAGTTCTCGATGGGCACCTTGAACACGGTGGGATCCACCGGACGGCGTCCACCCGGCGCCGGGGCGGCGGGAGAGTTCGGTGCGGCCTTGGCGACTTCGGACTTCGTGGACGGGCCAGTGGTGACGCGGCCGCCAACGAACCCGAGCACCAGGCCGACCAGCAGGGCCACGATGACATTGGGCTTCATAAGTGGGTCTTGCTCCTTCGCCATGGGGCCGGCATTGTGGGCCCGAGCGGGTTTTCAACGAGGGCAGAGGGCGGCGGTCTTAACAGAGGGAATTCCAGACGCGCAAGCAAGCCGCTCTGGCCTTCCAGGGAGCCGCGCCCCCTCAGGGGCCCCAAAACTCGGGAGTCTTCGGAAAAATTCCGTCAGAGTCCCGATCATGGAAGCCGCCGTTCGCATCGACACCCGCGGGGCCTTGTGCCCCATGCCCATCCTGGAACTCGCCAAGGCCATGAGAGCACTGGCGCCAGGGACGCTCGTGGAGCTCGTCTCCACGGATCGCGGGTTGGAGGCGGACCTTCCCGCATGGTGCGAGGCTACGGGGAATCCACTGGTGCGCATGGAGCGCCGGGAGCGCCTCTACGTGGGCTGGGTGCGCAAGGCGGGTTGAGTCGCCTGCCGCCAGCCCACGCTTTGCTTCAGAGCATCTGTTTGCTTCAGAGCATCTGCAGGACGCGATCTTCCAGGCGCTGGCCGCGGCTGACGCCCAGGATGAGCACGTCGTGCTGCAGCAGGTGACGCACCACCTGGCTGATGACCTCTTCGGGCGCCACGCCGCCGCTGAAGCGCACGCGCAGCACGGTGTCGCTCTCCATGCGCGCGTCCGTGATGTGGGGCATCACCGTGAGCTCCGGGATGATGACGCTGCCGCGCGCAATCTGGACGCGGAACTCGGCGCCCTGGCCGGTGAGCTCATTCATGCTCCCCGCTTGGGCGAGCGTGCCCTTGTCGAGGATGGCGGCCGCGTCACACAGCTCCTCCAGCTCCTGGAGGTTGTGGCTGGAGACCACCACCGTCTGCCGGCCCTTCATGTCGCGGATGACCTGGCGCACCTGGGCGGCGACGCGCGGATCCAACCCGGCGGTGGGCTCGTCCAGCAGCACCAACGGCGGGCTGCCCATGAGGGCCTGGGCCATGGCGGCGCGCTTGGCCATGCCGTGGCTGAGCGCCTGTGTCTGGACGTTCCAGGCCTCCATGAGGCCCACCTTGTCCAGGGCCTCGCGCGCCTCACGCTCCGGCTCGGCCAGGGCGGACAGCCGCGCCCAGTACATCAGCAGCGCGCCCACTTCCCAGCCGGGCGGCAGCACCGCGTCCTGCGGCAGCGCGCCCAGGCGGCCCTTCAGGGCGCCCGGGGTGGTGGGGTCCACATCCATGACCTTGAGCGAGCCCTCGGACGGGTAGAGGTAGCCGCACATCATGGAGAAGGTGGTCGTCTTGCCGGCGCCGTTGGGGCCGATGAGCCCGTACACCGCGCCCTTGGGCACGGAGAAGCTGACGCCGTTGACGGCGACCTTGGGGCCGAAGCGCTTGGAGACGCCGAACAGTTCAATGGCCACGTCGCTCACAGGTCCCTCGCGCGCAGGATGCCGTAGGCCGCCATCAGGAAGACGAACGCGAAGACCGCGTAGGCGGCTCCGCTCGCGCCGAACTGCGCCAGGCCCGGATGCAGCAGATCGCTGGCGTAGTACGACGGGGACAGGTAGCGCAGGAAGCGCAGGTTGCCCGTGTCACCGGAGGCCCGGCCGATGGTGTCCATCAGCCAGAAGACGAACAGCAGGATGAAGTTGAAGACCAGGCTCACCGCTGGTGAGCGGAACAGGCTGGAGCACAGCGTCGTGAGGGCCACGTAGGCCAGCGAGAAGACGATGGCCGCCAGCCAGAACTTCAGCAGGTTGAGCGCCATGGCGGCGAAGCTGAAGTCCGGGTTGGCCACGCGGGCGTAGATGAAGATGGCCAGGTCGATGATGAGCACCAGGCCGAGCAGCAGCGTCGCCTGCGTCAGGAACTTGCCCAGCAGCACCGACGAGCGCCGCGCGCGCACCGTGAGGTAGCGCATGGAGCGTGGGCCCACTTCACCGCTAATCTGATCGAAGCCCATCAGCGCGATGTACGCGGGCAGGAAGAAGAGGGTGATCTTGAAGACGATCAACACCTCCAGCGGCACCTGCGCCAGGGCCTCGATCATCGCGGAGTCGTTGCTGGTGAGGAATCCCAGCACGCCCTTGCGCATCTCCTCGTTGAGCTGCACGGAGGCGCTCGCATCCGCGCCCGCGCCCTCCAACTGCTTGGCGACGGCGCTGCGGACTTCGCCCGCGAGCCAGCCGACCACCAGCAGCACCAACGCGGAGAACATGCTGTAGAGGCCGAGCAGCACCACCGTCCGGCCGCTGCGCACGGCCCGGCGGAGCTCGGCGCTCCAGATGACCACCGTTTCTTTCAATCCGTCCAAAGTGTGGGCGAACCTAGCGGAGTTGCACACCCCTCCGCCAAGTTTCTGATTTCACCGAGGGACGGAAGCGACCAGGGAGGCATCCGTGGACAGCGCGCCCCCAGCCGGTAGGATCCAGCCGTCGCTCACCCCCCCGGAGCCCCCCGTAGCAATGCGCTTCCACCGCCGTCTCCTGTCCGCCGCCGCGCTGCTCCCCCTGGTCCTCGTCATTGGAGCGACCGAGCCGGAGCAGCCCGCGTCCGCCGGTGCCTCCGAAGACGGAGGGGTGGGGGTCGCCGCCCCTGACACGACGTCGCAGGCCGCCCAGGCGGACGCGGGGACGTCGGGGGCCGCCACGGCGTCCCAGGGCGCCCAGCCCGATGCGGGGACTTCAGGATCCGCCGCCGTCTCCGCCGCCGCGGTGCTCGGGGGCGAGTCGCCGGATGGTGGACTGGCGGCGCTTGCCGCGGAGCCGGGGATGGTGCCCCCCGTGCCCGTGCCCTCGCGCGAGAAGGCGCCGCCCATCGCCACGGTGAAGTCGCTTCCCAGGTCCGCGGACCTCATGGCCCGCGCGGCGCTGGAGGACGGGAAGCTGGTGGTGAAGGAGAAGGGCGGAAAGAAGAAGCAGCTCACCATCGACCCGGTGCTGCAAGCGTCGCTGACGCAGATCCTCCGCAACTACGAGACGCCCTACGGCGCGGCCGTGGTGCTGGAGCCGTCCACCGGACGGGTGCTGGCGTTGGCGGAGCACTCGGCGGCGAGGCCGGAGCTGCGAGGGCTGCCGGTTCGCGCGGTGTTCCCCGCGGCCAGCATCTTCAAAGTCATCACCGGCGGCGCGCTGCTGGAGGCCGGCGTCACACCGGATACTGAAGAGTGCTTCCACGGCGGCAAGCGGCGCATCTCCGAGAAGCACCTGCAGGACAGCGAGCGGGACAGCTCCTGCTATTCGCTGGCGCTGGCCATGGGCAAGAGCGCCAACGTCATCTTCGCCAAGCTGACGAACAAGCACCTCACGGTGGACTCGCTGCGCCGCATGGCGGCCCGCTTCCGTTTCAACCGTGAGATTGAGTTCCCCGTGCCGACGGATGTGTCGCTCGCCGCCATCCCCGAGGAGACCTTCAGCCTGGCCAACACGGGCGCGGGTTTCGGGGACGTGTACCTGTCCCCGCTGCACGGCGCGCTCGTCGCCGCGGTGGCCGCCAACGAGGGCCGCTGGGTGGACCCCATCCTCTTCGAGCCCGAAGGACCGGCGCCGCTGCTCCCGGTGGAAGGCGAGCCCGTCCTCACGCCGGAGGTTGCGAAGGACCTCACGGCGCTGCTGGAGGAGACCGTCACCAGCGGCACCGCGCGCGCCGTGTTCCGCGAGCGTGGCTTCCGCGTGGATGACGCCGTGGGCAAGACGGGCTCACTGGCGGACCGCGAGCCCTTCCGCGACTACTCGTGGTTCGTGGGCTTCGCGCCCAAGGACAACCCGCGTGTCGCCGTGGCCGCCATCATCGTCAATGACCCGAAGTGGCGCATCCGAGGCACCTGGCTGGGCCGCGAGGCGCTCCGCCTGGGGCTGGAGCGAATGCCCGCGCCGGTGGAGATGACGGCCCCGGCCTCCGCCGCTGGCAAGCACTGACGCTTCCGTCAGCGCGGCGTCAGCTTCACCAGCGTCGCGTCCACGAAGCCGGCGAAGAACTTCAGCGCATCCAGCTCCTGCAGCGGCGACACGTGGACGATGGCGGCCACGTCGCGCCGTCCATCGATGCGTGACAGCAGGTAGCGCTCCGGCGCGGAGAGCTGGAGCGTCTTCAGGTGCCCGGGCGCGACCTGGAGCGTGGGGACCCTGGGCGGGTCGGCCAGCTCCCGCCGCAGGTGCACCAGGAGCTTCTCCTGGGCCGCCTTGACGAACTCCGCCGTGCGAGGGGAGGGCGACATCTCGTGCGCCCGCCGCGCCAGCGCCTCGCCGTCCCGCGCGTTGCCCGCGTCGAGGAAGAGCTGCGCGGCCTGGAGCACTTCGTCCGACGACGTCTCCGAGCCGATGATGCCCCGCTCTCCGTTCTCCTCCTCCACCACGGACATCTCGGACTCGGGCGGCTCGTCGGACACCTTCACCGCGTCCAGGCGGTAGAGCGCATACAGCCGCTGGTAGAGGAAGAAGTCCGTGGCGTGCAGCGCCAGCGCGATGCCGTCGATGGTGAGGCCTTCCTTGATGAGCTGGACGATGCGCTCGTCCATGCTCCCGGGCTTTCGCTCGGGCAGCTTGCGCTCGTCCACCGAGAGCCGGACCGCGCCGGAGGGGAAGACGGCGTGGATGGCCTGCCAGGCCGTCTCCCGGAACTCGCCCTCGCGGTGGACGTCCAGCAGGTCCACGCTGACTTCCAGTCCCGCGACCTCTGGCGCCGTGTCCGCCGCCTCGAAGAGGAAGTCGCCGTCCTCCCAATGGAAGGCGTCGAGAATCATCTCCCGGAACTTGTGGCTGAGCGTGCCGCGCACGGTGGCTTCCGGCACCAGCCCCGTCATCACCAGAATCTTCCCCAGGAAGATGCGCGTCTGCGCCTGGGTCGAAAACGCCTTCTCCAACTGGTCCTCGGTCAGGTGCCCCATATTGATGAGGAACTGACCGAAGAACTCGCGCGGCTGGTTGGAACTGGCGCTGACCACATGGCCTTCGCGCAGTTCGAGTTGCTTGCGCACGTCCCCACGCTCCACCTTCAGGGACCCCGTCGCTCGCCGGTTCCCGAGATAGACGACGAGGTCCTTGAGAGGCATCGTCGAGAAGTCGCCAGACAAGCCACGCATTAACCGTTCATCCTGCCCCGCATGCGCGTCGATATCTACTCGAAACCCAATTGCTCTCTCTGTGACAAGGCGGCCGCCGTCGTGGAGTCCGTGCGCGCTCGCATCCCCTTCGAGCTGCGGATCATCTCCATCCTGGAGGATGCGGAGGCCTTCACTGCCTGGCGTTACGACATCCCCGTGGTCGTCATCGAGGGGGTGCCAGCCTTCAAGCACCGCGTGGACGCCGCGGAGTTCGAGGCGCGGCTGCATGAGGTCAAAGGTGGCACAACCATTGCTAAATCCGCTGCCCAGCATGGGTAGCCAGCTTCCCTTCTCTAGTAAATCCGAGGGGATGAGGAAGTCAGGATGGGGTTCGAGGCTGTAAATCCGGGGTGGGCCTCGAAAAGCGGCGGAGAAAAGTTCACGCGGGAAGGTGGAACGGTGGGTGTGCGAAGGAAGCGAGTGGGCAAGGCCGGACAGCCGCCCACCGTGCTCGTCGTCGAGCCACGAGCAGCAGACCTGGAGCGGACCCGGCTGCTCCTGGCGGAGGCCGGCTTCCGGGTGGTGCCCGTGACACGCTTCGACGCGGCGGTGCCGCTCTTCGAGGTCATCCGCCCGGCCGCGGTGTTGCTGGCCGCGCAGGCGCCTGACTTCGCGGCCGTCCAGGTCGCGCGCCGGTTGCGGCAGCTCAGCCATGGCGCGGTGCCGCTGCTCTACCTGGTGGATGAGCGGGACGCCGAGGCCCGGCGGTACTGCCTGGAGCGGGGGCAGTGCGTGGACCTGGTGCCCCGTTCGGGCAGTGGCTCGGAGCTGGCGACGAAGCTTCACGCGCAACTGAAGCTGAAGGACGCGGTGCTGCGGGCGGCCGCGGGGGAGGAGGCCGGCACGGCCCAGGCGCTGCATGACCCGGTGACGGGGCTCTACAACCGGCCCTTCCTGCTGGAGTTCATCAGCCTGGAGGCGCGGCGGGCGGAGCGCTACGGCGGCGGATTCTCCGTGGTGGCGGCGGAAGTGGGGGGCTGGTCGGCCTTTCGCAAGGAGTTTGGGCGCGGCATGGCGGAGCGTCTGCTGGTGTACAGCGCGGTGGTGTTGGGGCAGACGGTGCGCGACGCGGACGCGGTGGCACGGGTGGGGGACTGTCAATTCGCGCTGATGCTCCCGGGAACGCCCGCGGAGTCGGTTCCGGAGGTGGTATCCCGCGTGGCGGCGCGCTTCGACACGGCCCGCTTCCAGGTGGAGGGGAAGGTGGTGCGCACGTCGCTGGAGCTGGGAACGGTGAGCTTCCCGGATTCGGTGGGCACGCCCACGCAGCTGTTGAGCGCGGCGCAGCAGGACATGCGACGCGCGCGTGAGTTTCGCCGGATGGTCGGGAGCACGTCCCGGTTGTCGGTGTGAGGGTGGGTCGGACTTCGATGCAGCGGGCGAGTGGAGGCGAGGGGATGGACCGGATCGCGGTGCTGGTGGTGGATGACGAAGAGGCGGTGCGCACGTTTCTGTCCGAGCTGCTCGGAAGTGCGGGGTACCAGGTGCGCTGTGCCGCGAGTGGCACCCAGGCGCTGGAGATGCTCTCAGGGGGCTCCTTCGACGCGGTGTTGCTGGACGTGGTGATGCCGGAGATGAGCGGCCTGGAAGTGCTGCGCCGTTACCAGTCCATGGGCGGCGGCGCGCCCGTCATCGTGCTCAGCGCGCTGGCGGGGGCGGACGACGCCGTTCGGGCGATGAAGATGGGCGCCAGCGACTACCTGGCCAAGCCGTTCGGCAACGACGAGCTGCAGGACGCGCTGGCCCGGGCCCTGGGGACGCGGGCGCCGGAGCGTCAGGCCGTGGCGCCCATCCTGCCCTCGCGCACGGTGCTGCCGGTGGTGGATTCGGCGCAGGAGCAGCGCGTCCTCATCTCCACCTCGCCGGCCATGCGCCGCGCGCGTGCGCTGGTGGAGCGCATCGCCGACACGGACGTCCCCGTGCTGCTGCTGGGTGAGTCCGGTACGGGCAAGGAGGTCATCGCGCGGGAGATTCACGCGCGCAGCCAGCGGCGCAACCGTCCGTTCATCAAGGTGAACTGCGCGGCGCTGCCCGGCGAGCTGCTGGAGAGTGAGCTGTTCGGCCACGAGCGCGGCGCCTTCACCGGCGCCACTGCCGAGAAGCCCGGCAAGTTCGAACTGGCGGACCAGGGCACCATCTTCCTGGACGAGATTGGCGAAATGGCCATCCGGCTCCAGGCCAAGCTGCTCCAGGTGCTCCAGGACGAGGAGTTCTTCCGCGTCGGTGGCAAGAAGAGCGTGCGCGTGGACAGCCGCGTCGTCGTGGCCACCAACCGCGACCTGGAGAAGGAAATCGCGCTGGGCAACTTCCGCGAGGACCTCTTCTATCGCCTCAACGTGGTGGCCATCCGCCTGCCGGCGCTGCGCGAGCGCCGCGAGGACGTGGTTCCGCTGACGGACCACTTCCTCAAGAAGTACGGCCGAGGCTACCTCAGCGGCGTGTCCGAGCTGCCCACGGAGGTGCTGCACGCCTTCGCGGACTACGACTGGCCGGGCAACGTGCGCGAGCTGGAGAACATGGTCCGCCGGCTGTGCGTGCTGAAGGACCCGACGCTGGTGCTCGACGAGCTGCGGGCCGCGGTCCGCGCTCCCGCGAGCGCGCCGTCCCTGCCCACGTCCTACGCCGGTGACGACGGTGGCCCCTTCGGCCGCGCGCACGACGAGGGCTTCCGCACGCCGCCGCCCGCCGTGCAGGTGCTGGAGATGCCGTCGCGCGGCGCCGCCTTTGGGCTGGCGTCCGTCGCGCCGCTGGCGCCGCCCGCGCACGCGCCCATGGTGATGGAGTCCGCGAACGCGGTGGTGTCCGCGCCGCGCTACGTCAATCCCTTCGACGTGCCGCAGCCGCCGCCGCCGCCCGCGCCCACCGGGGAGCTGTCGCTGAAGGACATCGGCAAACGGGCGGCGATGCTGGCCGAGCGCGAGGCGATTCTGGCCATGCTCCAACGCACCGCGTGGAACAAGCGGCGCGCGGCCACCAAGCTGCGCATCAGCTACAAGGCGCTCCTCTACAAAATCAAGGAGTGCGGCATCATCGACCCGCGCGCGAGCGCGGAGCTGTAGGTGAGCCGTAACCGTCGCTTGCACTGTCCCCGCGGTCTCGCTATCGCGGGGACATGACGCCTCCTCTCGTCCTCCTGGGGTCTGGGTACACGCTCACGCGGCTCGCCGTGGCGGAGGCCCGCGCCGGGCGCGACGTGCTGGCGGCCACGCGCGACGCCGCGCGCCGCGCCGAGCTGGAGCGCGCCGGAGCCCGCGTCACCGACCTGGAAGACGCGCTGACGCGCACGGCGGGGGCTCACGTCGTCGTCTCGGTGCCGCCCGACGCGGGGTTGGACACGCGCATCGCCTCGGCGCTGGCCGGCCAGGTTCCAGCGCGGCTCGTCTACTTGTCCTCCACCGGCGTCTATGGCCGCGCGCGGGGCCACGTGGACGAGGACACCCCGGTGGAGCTGTCCACGCCGTCGTCGCGCGAGCGCATCGAGGCGGAGTCGCGCTACCTCCCGCTGGGCGCCATGGTGATGCGCATCGCCGGCATCTACGGGCCCGGGCGCGGCATTCACACGCGCCTGCTGTCGGGGGCGCTCCGGCTGCCCGAAGGCGGCGGCGGACGCATCTCCCGCATCTACGTCGATGACCTGGTGGAGTCCATTCGCGTGGTGCTGACGCGCGGCGAGCCCGGCGCCCTGTACTGCGTCGCGGATGACCGCTCCGCGCCCTCCGAGGAGCCGGTGGCCTGGCTCAGCCAGCGCCTGGGCGTGCCGATGCCGCCCCGCATTCCCCTGGCGCAGCTCAATGAGACACTGAGAGGCGACCGCGACATCTCCAACGCGCGCCTGAAGTCGCTGGGCTGGGCACCGCGCTACCCGGACTTCATCTCGGGGTACACGGCGCTCCTGAAGGCGGAGGGCCACGGCGCCGGACCGACGCAGCTTGTCATCCGCAGGTTGGTGGCGGAGGACGCGGAGGCGTTCAAGGCGCTGCGGCTGCGGGGGCTGCGGGACAACCCCGAGTCCTTCGCGGCCTCGGTGGAGGAGGATTCGGCGCTGTCCCTGGAGGCCGTGCGTGGCTGGCTGGTGGGGGCGTCCCAGTGTGTCCTGGGTGCCTTTGACGGTGGGCAGCTCGTGGGCGCGTTGGGGCTGAATCGCGAGTCCCGGGCCCGGCTGGCGCACAAGGCGATGGTGTGGGGCATGTACGTGGCGCCGGAGGTCCGCTCGCGGGGCGTGGGCCGACGGCTGCTGACGGCGCTCATCGACGAGGCGCGGAAGATGGGCGGCCTCAAGTGCCTGCTGCTCGCGGTCTCGGTGGGGAACGCGCCCGCGCACGCGCTGTACCGCTCGCTGGGGTTCCGGACCTATGGCGTGGAGCCCAACGCGCTGAAGGTGGGGGAGACGTTCCTCGACGAGGAGTTGATGGTCCTCACCCTGTGAGCCGAGCCGGGTGACAGATTCTTGAGGGGCTGGTGTTCCAGGAGACGCGCGAGGCCGGAGGCGGCAGGACACGGGAACCGAGGGCTTTTCGCCGCGCTGGAGACGCACTGCGCATGGCACCTGGCACCCCTGACTGGCTTCTGGAGCGAATCATCCTGCGCGAACTGCCGCCAGAGGCGCTGTCCGCCGCGCGAGCCCGGCTCGAGCGTGAGCCCGGTGGCGCCGCGAGGCTGGCCCGGCTGGAAGCGGACTCCCGCCAGACACTGGCGCGTCATCCGCCCGCCGAAGTCGCCGCCGAGGTGGCCCGGCGCGAGCACGAGTCCCAGGTCCGCACGGAGACGGCACGGCGCGGCAACTCGCAAGGGTGGCATGGGCTGTCACTCAGCGTCCCCGTGGCCGCCTCGCTGGCGCTGCTCTTCATGTCCGCGCCGGAGGAGCAGCCGGAGCCGTCCAATTCACCGGTGCCGCTCATCGTGATGCTGGACACCGTGCGCATCAAGGGTGGGCCGCGCCTGCGGGTCCACCGGCAGGGCGCGGGCGAGCCGGAGTTGCTCGGTGAACAGGCCCGGGCGCGCCGCGGTGACGTCCTGCAACTCAGCTACGTGTCGGGTGGAAGCCGCCATGGTGTCGTGGTGTCGGTGGATGGGCGCGGCGCCGTGACGCTGCACCATCCCTCGATGCTGTCGGGAAGCACGGAGCTGGGCCCCGGCGAGGCGGTGCCGCTGGCCCATGCCTACGAACTCGATGACGCGCCGGACTTCGAGCGCTTCCTCTTCGTGACGTCCGATGCACCCCTGGAGGTGGCGTCGGTCCTGGAGGCGGCGCGCGCGCTTGCCCGGCGGCCCACCGACGCGCGCACCCTGCCGCTGCCACTTCCGGATACCCTGGGCCAGACGTCCTTCACGTTGGAAAAGGTGCGGTGATGACGCGGTCCCTCCTGTTTTCGCTCCTGCTCGTGCCCGCCCTGGCCGCCGCGGCTCCCTCGGCCTCGGCGCCGCAGGCGTCGGTGCGCCGCTTCGCGCTGCTGGTGGGCGTCAACGACGGTGGCGAGGGACGGGCCCGGCTCCGGTACGCCGTCACGGATGCGCGCTCGTTCGGCGACGTGCTGGAGGAACTCGGAGGGGTGCAGCCGCAGGACAAGCTGCTGCTGATGGAGGGCGACCGCGCGGCGCTGGAGTCCGCCCTGGTCCGCTTCAAGGCGATGCTGGCGGCGGCGACCACGCCGGGCACGCGCATCGAGGCGCTCGTCTACTATTCGGGCCACTCCGACGAGCAGGGGCTGCTCCTCCAGAAGGATCGCTTCGGCTACCGCGAGCTGCGCAAGGCGCTGGAGTCGCTTCCCGCCGACGTGCGCATCGCCATCCTGGACTCGTGCGCGTCCGGCACGCTGGCCCGCCAGAAGGGCGGCGTGCGGCGTCCGGCCTTCATGGTGGATGCGTCCTCCGCGGTGCGAGGCCATGCCATCCTCACGTCGTCTTCCGAGGATGAGGTGTCCCAGGAGTCCGACCGCATCGGCGGCTCGTTCTTCACCCACAACCTGGTGTCCGGCCTGCGCGGCGCGGCGGACGTCTCAGGGGATGGCCGGGTGACGCTGCACGAGGCCTACCAGTTCGCCTTCCACGAGACGCTGGCCCGCACGGAAGAGACGCGGGCCGGGGCGCAGCACCCCGCGTATGACATCGAGCTGGCGGGCACGGGCGACCTGGTGATGACGGACCTGCGCTCCACCGCCGCGGTGCTCGTCCTGGGGGACCTGGTGGACGGGCGGCTCTACGTCCGTGACTCCCAGGGACGCCTGGTGGTGGAGCTGAAGAAGTACGCGGGCCGCACCACCGAGCTGGGGCTGCAGAAGGGCCGTTACTCGGTGATGCGCAAGGTGCTGGACCAGACCTCGCAGGCGGAGTTCGAGCTGGGGGAGGGCGGCCGGACGGTGCTGGCGGCCTCCGCCTTCCGCGCGGTGCAGGGGGAGCTGACGGCCATGCGCGGCGGTGGGCCCCTGCCGGCGAGTCTCTCGTCGGGCGCCGGTGCCGGCGTGGCGGAAGTCGCCGCGGCGGGCAGCGGGCACCGCTCGCGCTTCTTCAACGTGGGCCTGTTCCCCGGCCTCCAGACGAATGACCTGATGAACGCCGGCGAGCCCGTGGACAACCATCTCTCCATGTCCATGGGCGTGTCCCGCATGGCGCGGCTGGACGGCGTGGCAATGGCCCTGGGCGCGAACGTGGCCACGGACAGGGTGGACGGGTTGCAGCTGGCCCTGGGCGCCAACGTGGTGCGGGGCGACATGTCGGGCACGCAGCTGGCCGTGGGCGGCAACTGGGCGCACGGAAAGGCGGAGGGCATCCAGGCCGCGGTCGGGCTCAATGTGGCGCGGTCCAGCGGCTCGCTCGGGCAGCTGGCGGTGGGTGCCAATGTGTCCGGCACGTCGCTGGTGGGAGCGCAATTGGCCGTGGGCGGCAACTGGACGGCGGGGAACGTCGACGGTGTGCAGGGTGCGGTGGCGTTCAACCACACGCGGGACCGGATGGCGGGCCTCCAGGTGGCCGTGGGCCTGAACTGGGCGGCGGAGGCCCGGGGCGCGCAGCTGTCCCTCGTCAATGTGGGCGGTGACGTGAAGGGCGCGCAGGTGGGGATTGTCAACGTGGCGGGGCGGATGAGCGGCCTCCAGCTCGGGCTCGTGAACGTGTCGCGGGAGCTGGATTCCGGTGTGCCGGTGGGCCTGGTGAGCATCGCGCGCAACGGCCAGTTCCACGTCGAGGCCTTCGGCAATGACTTCAACTACGCCAACACCGCCATCAAGGTGGGCAGCCGCTACCTCTACACGACGCTCGTGTTGGGCATGGGCACCATGGAGGGCGCGCGTGGCCCCAGCCACTGGTCGCTGGGCCTGGGGCTCGGCGCGCACATCCCAATCTCCGAGCGCTTCTTCCTGGACGTGGACGCGGTGACGAACACCCTCTATGGCTGGAATCTGTCCTTTGAAGGCGACCGCCGCCTGCACCAGCTCCGGCTGGTGGCGGGGTTCCAGGTGGCGCGGAACCTGGCCATCATCGGCGGGCCCACGCTCAACGTGTTGCATGACTCGAACGGCGAGCCCGTGTCGAACCTGAGCCGTCTGTCGAACCTGGACGCAGGGGGCGTGCTCCTGTGGCCCGGTGTACAGGTGGGCCTGCGCATCTGAAGTAAGGACCAATGGCTCCCATCAGCGGGACGAAAGCGTGCCTGGGAATGACGTCTTTCCATGGGGACTTCCCCGGTGAGAGGCTGACCCTCCGGCCCAGAATCGCGGCCGGTGTCACCCTTGAGCTGGGGGAGAGATGTCCAAGTTGCTGTTCGCGGCCTTCAATGACGGCGTGAGCTTGTCCATGGCGGGCAACCATGAGGCGGCCATCCTCGCTTTCGACAAGGTGCTCGCCGTGGACCCCAAGCACGTCCCGGCGCTCACCGCGAAGGGGGCGTCACTGGCCACGCTGGAGCGCTTCGAGGAGGCGCTGCGCTGCTTCGAGCGCGCCATCGAAGTGGACCCCACCGAGGCCGAGGCCCACCGCGACGCGGCCCTCTGCCAGTTGGAGCTGGGGGAGCCGGAGGCCGCCGCGCAGCTGCTCCAGCGCGCCACGCAGCTCAACCCCACGCCGGGCTACCGCGAGTCCGCCGCCGTTCAAATCTACACCCTGGGCAACGCGCTGCTGACGCGGGGCTCCCGTCGCCCGGACAAGGCCCGCTACCGCCAGGCCCGCCATGTCTTCGAACTGGCGCTGACGCTGTCTCCTGGTTCCGCCGAGTGCGCCCGGGCCCTGGCAGACGTGTGGGAGCACCTGGGCGACCCCGTTCAGAGAGACCACTACGCCCAGCTCGCCACCCGGCTCCGCCCCGTGCCGGCCTAGCAGTCGGCCCGCCGGGGCCTGGATGGGACGCAGCCCCCTTCCGGTTTCAAGTCCGGACGCGGCAAAGCGGTTCGAAGTGTTACATCTGCCGCGGCCTTTTTCCGCAATAGTTCACGCAATTCGCGTGAAGTACGACAACGCCGCCCGGGAGAACTGAAGATGATCGTCATGCTCGAGCCGGACTCGCCTGAGTCCGTGGTGTCCGCCGTCCTCCAGGTTGCTTCCCAGTACAAGGGAGTGACGCCGCGGACGCACGTCATCGGTGGCTCCGAGTACACGATTACGGAGGTCTACCTGCTGGGTTCCACCGCGCAGGTGCCCGTGGAGCCCTTCGAGCAGATTCCCGGCGTGCGGCAGGTGGTGCGCGTGTCGCAGAAGTACCGCGTCATCGGGCGGCACAAGGGCCAGCGGACGTCCGCCGGCTTCGAGTACAACGGCGTCACCTTCGACGAGCGCTCCGTGAATGTGTTCGCTGGCCTGTGTGCCGTGGACAACCCGGAGAACGTGGACACGATGATGGCGGCGCTTGCTCGCTTGGGCATCCGCACCACGCGCATGGGCGCCTACAAGCCCCGCACCAACCCCTACGAGTTCCAGGGCCTGGGCGCCGCCTGCCTGCCCTGGGTGTTCGAATCCGCGGGCAAGCACGGCATCAAGGTCATCGCGATGGAGGTGACGCACCCGCGTCACATCGACGAGATTCGCGACGCGCTCGAGCGCTCCGGCAACGCCACGGGCGTCATGCTCCAGGTGGGCACGCGCAACGCGCAGAACTTCGAGCTGCTCAAGAGCATTGGCCAGCAGCGTGTCTTCCCGGTGCTCTTCAAGCGCGGCATGGGCATCACCCTGGAGGAGTCGCTCAACGCGTGTGAGTACGTGGCGAGCGAGGGCAATCCGAAAATCATCTTCTGCCTCCGCGGCGTGAAGACGCACCTGGGTGACCCGCACCGCAACATGGTGGACTTCGCCCACGTGCCCGTGGTGCGCCGGCTGACGCGCCTGCCGGTGTGCGTGGACCCGTCGCACGCCATTGGCCAGGCCGCGCCGCCGCCGGACGGACTGCCGGACATCTTCCACGCCATTGGCCAGGGGCTCATCGCGGGCGCGTCCATGGTGCTGGTGGACTTCCACCCGCACCCGGAGGCCGCCCTGTGTGACGGCCCCCAGGCCCTGCGCATGGAGCAGCTCCCCGCACTGCAGCGCTACGTCCAACTGGTGCGCTCCGCGTACGAGACGGCCGTGCAGAGCGGCGACGGGCTCCAGGCCACCGGCGCCTGAGCGAGCCTCACACCACGCCGTAGCTTCCGAGCACCCGCAGGGTGACGCAGGCGGCCTGGGCCGCGGCCACCGCCTCGCGTACCCGCGGGTCCTCCAGCGCGCCGTCCACGTCCAGGCACCACACGTACTCCCAGGCGCGGCGCTGCGGCCGGGACTCCAGCCGCGCCACGTTGAGGCCGCGCGAGGAGAAGGCGCTCATCACGCGGAACAGCGCGCCCGGCCCGTTCTCCACGGTGAAGGCCAGCGCCGTTTTCCGCCGCGTCCACGTCCGTTCGGGCGCGGTCCCCAGGGCGATGAAGCGCGTGAAGTTGTCCGGCGAGTCCTCCACGCCTTCCTCCAGCACGGCCAGCCCGTACAGGTCCGCGGACATGCGGCTGGCGATGGCGGCCGTGTGCGGAGGCTTCTCCTCCGCCACCTTTCGCGCGGCGATGGCGGTGTTCGCCTCCGGCAGCGGTGAGATGCCCCGCCGTCGCAGGTAGCCCGCGCATTGCGCCAGGGCCTGCGGGTGGGAGAGGGCCTGCTGGACGTCGTCCAGTGACAGGCCCGGTGGGGCCAGCAGGCAGTGGCGGATGCGCAGGGACAGCTCGCCCGTCGCCGGCACGTCATGCTCCAGCAGCAGGTCCACCGTCTCCGCCACGGGCCCGCCCAGCGAGCTCTCCACCGGCACCACGCCGCCGTGCACGCGGCCTTCGGCCACGGCTTCGAAGACGGCGCGGAAGGTGAGGCAGGGGACGGCCTCCACGTCGGCGCCATGCAGCGCGCGCAGGGCCTCTTCTCCGTAGGCGCCAGGCTCGCCCTGGAAGGCGATGCGACGCGGCGACTCAGGCATGAGGCGACTCCGCGCGCGCATACGTCCCCAGCACGCGCAGCGACGAGGTGAGCGGACGGATGTCGTCGAGCGCCGCCGTCACCGCTGCGGAGGCGGCGTGGCCCTCCACGTCCAGGTAGAAGCGGTACTGCCACGGCTGCCCCGGGATGGGGCGCGACTCCAGCTTGCTCAGGTTCACGCCGCGCAGGGTGAGCCGCTGGAGCATCTCTCCCAACGTGCCGGGCTTGTGCTCCAGCACCACCAGCAGGGACGTCTTGCACGGCACGCCGGGCGCCAGGGGCGAGGCCTCACGGCCCACCTCCACGAAGCGCGTGTAGTCGAAGGCCGGCTGCAAATCGCCCGCGAGCACCTCCAGGCCGAAGCGCTGCGCCGCCGTCTCGCTGGCGATGGCCGCCACCGACGCGTCGTTGCGCTCGCGGACCTTCTGCGCCGCGCCGCCGGTGTCCACGTCCGGCACCGCGCGGGCCCAGGGCACCTTCTCCCGGAGGAACGTCTCGCACTGCGCCAGCGCCTGCGGATGAGACAGCACCTCCCGCAGGCCTTCCAGCTTCGCGCCCGGCAGGCCCAGCAGGCGGTGGTCCACCTGGCTGACCAGCTCTGCGGTGATGACCACGCCGCCCTCGGCGAGCAGGTCATACGTCTCGTTCATGCTGCCCGCGGTGGTGTTCTCGATGGGCAGCAGCACCAGGTCCTGCTCGCCGCGGCGGAGCGCCTCCACGGCCTCTCGCGCATGGTCGAAGCCGGACAGCAGCACGCCGCCCGCGCGGTGCCCATAGCGGCGGCGCGCGGCCAGGTGGCTGTAGGAGCCCTCCACGCCGGGGTAGGCCACGCGCAGGGGCGTGGTGTCCAGGCGGGTGACGAGCTCGTGTTGCCGAGCCACGGACATGTCGATGAAGAGCCGCCAGATGCGCTCCACCTCGTGCGGGTCCAGGCCGTGCTCCGCGGCGCGGGTGCGGATGCGGCGCAGGAGCAGGTCCTCGCGGCGCTGGTCCCGGAAGGGCGCGGCGGCGGCCAGCTTCGCCCGGGCGACGTCGTCCGCCAGCGCCATCCGGCGGCGGAGGGCATCGAGGATCTCCTCGTCGATGCGCTCGATGGAGGTCCGGATGAGGTCGAGGTCGGGGAGGGTGGTCATCACGAGGTTCCGAGGTTGCGCCACATGAGGTGGTGCGGGCCGATGCCGGGCAGGTCGAAGGGCTCGCCTCGCTGGGCGAAGCCCTGCGCACGATAGAACCCGGAGGCCGTCATCCGCGCGTTGCACCACACCTGAGAACCGCCCTGCCGCGCCGCATGCTCCATGCAGGCCTTCAGGAGGGCGGCGCCATGGCCGTGCCCACGCAGGGTGGCGTCCACCGCCATGCCTCGCAGGCGCCAGGCCGTGGTGGCGCGCAGCGCGTCCGGCGGCGGCTCCCGATACAGGGAGGCCACGCCCACCAGGCGACCCTCCGTATAGACGCCCAGGTGGAGCGTGTCCGCGTCGTCATCTCCGGGATAGACGGCCATCTCCGGAGGCTGGTTGGGACGGAGGATGGCGTGGCGGAGGCCGCGCGTGTCCTGAGCCGGAATCTTGCGGATGTCAGTGGCACTCACGGCGCCGGAGTATGCCTTCGAGGGTGGCGCCCCACCAGTGTCACCGTACTACTTCGGTAGTACTGTCTTCCCCATCTTCAACACCTGCTTGAAGTGCGTGGCGGTGACGGGGGCCACGCTCAGCCGGCCGCGGGTGACGAGCGGAAAATCCTTCAGTGCGGCGGTGGCCTTGATGGTGGCCAGGTCCACCGGCTGCGTGAAGGGGACGACAGGCCCCATGAAGGTGGCGGCCCAGTCCTCATCAGGCACGGTGGAGTCCGGTCCCGGTGGCGTGAGCACCTGGGCCACGCCCACCACGGCCTTGTCCTCGTTGGAGTGGTAGTAGAGGCAGAGGTCCCCAGGCTTCATCGCCCGGATGTTGTTGCGCGCCTCGAAGTTGCGCACGCCGGTCCACTCCGTCTTCCCGTCCTTCTCCAACTGGGCGTAGGCGTAGACGGAGGGCTCGCTCTTGATGAGCCAGTACTGTGGCTTGGCCATGGCGGCGCACCATATGGGTCCGAAACCGCGCGCGCCAAATGAAAGAGGCCGGCGCCACGCGCGGGCGCCCGGCCTCTTTCGTTACATCCGGACTACGCCTGCTTCGCGACGCTGGTGGCCGCCGTCGCCGGCGCCTTGTTCGTGAGCAGCGCGCTGCTCGCGTACAACGCCAGGCCCACCACAGCGACCACCGCGGCCTCCATCTGCGTTGCGAAGGCCACACCCATCAGGGTCATGGCTCCCGTGCCCATCGCGAACGACGCCGCCACCGCCCCAGCCGCCTTCCTCATCCGACCATCCCCCGTTCTCGCGAACTCATCACGCGTTGTGGACTTCATTGCCTCGCGCGAACTTCAGTCCAAGACGCGTGCCAGCCTCCAGCCCCGGGAAATGGGAAGCGGGAGGGGCCGCGGAGGGCAAAGTCGTTCCCTGCTCAGAGCAATGCCTGAAGAAAGCACCGGGTGCGACGCGGGTACGATGCCGGAAAAATTTCCTGAACCCCATGGGGTCTCCCAGAAGGGCACTTCGTAACCCACTGCGATCCAAGGGCTTTCCCTCCCTCCAGTACGTGGCACACGCGCTGCTAAGGCAACGCCGCCGGAAGCAACGCCCGGCCGCGGTAGGGCCGGGAGCGCGACACACGATTTTGAGGGAGGGCTGACGATGGGCAAGACGAGCGCGGGGTTCTGGACGGTGTTGGGCGTGATGCTCCTGGGGGGCTGCGCGCACCAGTCGCAGGTGAAGGTGGACAACTCGGAGCAGCCCTACCGGATTGGCCGCGAGGACGTGCTGGACATCGCGGTGTGGCGTGACGCGGAGTTGTCCCGGACGCTGCCGGTCCGTCCGGATGGCTACATCTCCATGCCCATGGTGGGCGAGGTCCACGCCGCGGGCAAGACGCCCACGGAGCTGGCCGACTCGCTGAAGGAAGCCTTCCAGCCGTACGTGCAGGAGCCGCGCGTGACGGTGATTGTCCGCGAGGTGAACAGCAGCCGCGTGTTCGTCACCGGCGAGGTGGCCAACCCGGGCGCCTATCCGCTGCGCGGCCGCGTGTCGCTGCTGCAGGCCATCGCGCTGGCGGGCGGCTTCACGGACTTCGCCAACTCGGACGGCATCGTGGTCATCCGCACCGACAGCAAGGGCGGACAGATTCCGGTGCGCTACAGCGACCTCATCTCTCCGGATGGCGGACACGAGGTCATGCTCCGGCCGGGTGACACCGTCGTCGTTCCGTGAGGGATGGTGACGCAGTGGGCGTCGTGGACGTGGGCGGTGGTTGGCGTGCGGGACGGAGGGCGACGGTGAAGGGCAACTGGAAGAAGTGGCTACTCGCGGGCCTCATGTTCGGTGCGCCTGCCGCGCAGGCCGCGACGATATGGGAACCCCGGCTTCGGCTGACGGCGGAGGAGCGGTTCGACGACGACCTGCGACTGGGCGGTGGCGGCACCGGCCAGCTGATGACGAAGGTGACGCCGCGGCTGGGACTGGAGGCGAAGGACGCGCGGCTCACGCTGGACAGCTTCTACGCGGCCGACCTGCTGATGCGGCATGGCTCGGGCAGGACGACGCTGGACCACCGGGGCGGTCTGGAGGCCCGGCACCAGATGACGCGTCGCCTGCGGCTGGACACGGCGCTCCGGGTGTTCCGGGTCACGGACCCCAGCTCGCTGCCGCGTGCCGGCCTGGCGCGCTCCACGCTGCCCACGTTCTTCACGCAGGCGACGCTGGGCGTGACGAACCGCGTGGCGGAGCGGCTGGACGTGCGCGCGGGCTACCGCTTCGAGGCGGTGCGCATCATCGACGTGGGGCAGCGCGCGGGGTACGCGCATACGCCCTCCATCGAAGGCTGGTACCGCGCCACGCGCCGGCTCGGCCTGGGCTTGGAGTACCGGTACCAGGGCTTCCTCTATGAGGGGGCGCTGAGCCAGTCACACGGCGCGGCGCTGGGGTTGCGGTATCGGCTGACGCGGCCAACCACCTTCACCGTGCGGGCGGGCCCCGTGCGGTACCTGGCGCCGGTGGCCCAGCAGGGTGGCTGGGTTCCGCGAGTGAACGTGGAGCTGCAGCGCGAAGGGGAGATGTTCGACCTGGGCGTGTCGATGGGACACGACCTGGTGGGCGCGAACGGCTTCACCAACGCGCTGTGGGCGGACTACGCGTCGGTGATGTTGGCGCGCCGTTTCACCCAGAAGTTCTCGCTTTTTGGCGCGGCCAGCTTCTTCCGCAACGGGCAGGCGCCGTCGCTGGACTGGGCCGTGTTCAGAGGAGCGCCGCGGGTGTCGCAGGGCTACGCGGTGAGTGGTGGTGTGGAGTACCGCATTGACCGGCGCCTGTCGGCGCAGGGGGCGGTGGATCGGATCGCTCAGGTTGGGCTGGCGGATTCGGCGAGCGCGGTGGACCTGACGCGCAATGTGTTCGCCGTCCGTTTGGTGGTGACGCCTTGGTAGCTACAGCGCGTGGGATGGAGGAGGAGCGGAACATGGAGCGAGGGATGACGGCAGACCAGCTTCTGGGAGCCCTGTGGCGGCGCAAGGCCCTGGTCGGTGCCATCGCAGCAGTGGTCTTCGTGGTGGGCGCAGCCATCGTGATGACCCGGCCGAGCATGTACGAGGCTTCGGTGGTGGTCCGCGTGGAGCCGCAGCGGCCGGGTGAGGAGATGGTGCAGCGCACGGTGAGCGAAATCATCGAGCAGCGGCTGCTCACCGTTCGCCAGGAGCTGCTGGCGCGTCCGGTGCTTCAGAAGGCCATCGAGGAGATGAACCTCTATCCGGACATCGTTTCGGAGAAGGGCATGGAGTCCGCGGTCGCGCAGATGCGCAAGGACCTCACGGTGCGCGTGGAAGGTGAGACGGCCTTCGAGCTCACCTACGCCAACCGCGACCCGCAGGTGGCGGCGCAGGTGGCCAACCGCCTGCCGACCATCTTCTCCGATGAGACGCTGAAGATTCGTCAGGCGCAGGCGGCGCGCGCCACCGACCTCTTCAACGAGGAGATGGTTCAGCTGGGCAAGGCGGTCAGCAACTGGGAGGCGAAGCTCTCCCAGTTCAAGGTGGACCACCTGGGCGAGCTGCCCGAGCAGATGGAGATGAACATGCGCGGCCTGGAGCGCGTGTCGCATCAGCTCCAGACGAAGTCGGAGGAGCTGCGTGTCGCCGAGGGCCGCCGCTCCGACCTGGCCCGCGCTCGCAACGCGGTGGACAGCGAGGCTGGCCGGCTCGAGGCCGCGGAGAACGGGCTCACCCGTTCCCTGGTCAACGCTCGCACCACCTGGACGGAGGACCACCCGGAGGTGAAGCGCCTTCAGACGGAGCTGGACGGAATGTCGGCTCGCCGCAAGGAGGCCGAAGGGCGGCTGTGGGCCGAGCGCGCCGAGCGCACCCGCGTGGCCACGCTGATTGGCAACATCCAGCAGGAGATTCAGGACCTCCAGAAGCAGGCCGAGGCGTACCAGGGCCGGCTGAACAACACCCCGCGCTGGGCGCACGAGCTGGCGGTGATGAACCGCGACTACGAAATCGCGCGCACCAAGTACCAGAGCGTGGTGAGCCGCAAGGTGGAGGCGGAGATCGCGCAGGAGCTGGAGGCCAAGAGCGCCAAGAGCCTGTTCAACGTCATCTCCCCGGCGGGCGTGCCGGCGACCCCGGCCCGGCCGGACCGCATGGCGGGCATGCTCATCGTCTTCCTCCTGGCCCTGGGCCTGGGGGCGCTGACGGGAGCGGTGCTGGAGATGCGTGATGACAGCCTGCGCGATGGCACCGAGGTTCGCCAGCGCCTCACGCTGCCGGTGCTCGCGGTGGTCCCGGAAATGCAGGGCAAGACGGAGCGGCGGATTCTGATGCCGGCTTCGGGGGCTCGAAACAGCGTGTCTAACCCCACGTCGTTGAACTGAGTCTTGCCGGAATAGGACGGAGGACGGACATGGATCAGACGATGGAGCGGGCGGGCAACTTCCTCCCCCGAGTGGATGACAACCCGACGGGCGGCAACGCGGTGGACCGCCGGGTGGTGACGCTGACGGCGCCGGCATCGGCCGCGGCGGAGCAATACCGGAGTCTTTACTACAGGCTCGAGCGGATGCGGGACCTGCGGCCGATGAAGGTCGTCGCGCTCACCTCGGCGATGCCCGGGGAAGGCAAGACGGTGACGAGCGTCAACCTGGCGCTCGCCGCGGCCCGGGCGAACCCGGAGCGCCGCATCCTGCTGGTGGATGCGGACCTGCGCCGGGGCGGCGTGGCGGCCATGCTGGGCATGCGCAACAAGATGGGCCTGGCGGAGCTGCTGGCGGGGGACTGTGAGGTGCGGGACGTGGTGCGGCGGTTCAACTCCACGCGCCTGGCCCTCATCCCCGCGGGCGTCACGCCCGAGGACACCGCGCAGGTGCTGGCGAGCGGTCGGATGAAGCAGTTCCTCAAGGCGGTGCGTGAGGGCTTCGACGAGGTCTACGTCGACCTGCCGCCCGCGCTGCCCTTCGCGGACGCGGCCATCCTGGGCCATCAAGCGGACGGCATGCTGATGGTCATCCGCGCCAACGTGACGTCGGGCAAGGCGGTGCACCTGGCGGTGGAGAGCCTGGGCGGCGCGCCCATCATCGGGTGCGTGCTGAATGGCGCGGAGGTCCACTCGGCGCCGTATCTGAAGAACTACGAGAAGAAGTAGCGGTGGGTGGCTTTGGTTCCGGTTCCCGCCTCCTGGTGACAGGGGGCGGGGTCGGAGATGGAAGAGGGTCGGGCGGGCAGGTTGGAGGGGCACGTGCTCCGCGTTTTTCACCATTATTTTTCTGCAAAGAAACTGACGTTCTTCCTCGCCGAGAGTTCGGCAATCGCGTTGGCCTGCGTGATGGGCGCGGCGGCCTGCGCGGCACTCTTCGCGCCCGAAGGGACGCACACGCCGCTGTCGCAACTGTGGCCCACGCTGCTGTGGATGGGCGCGGCGTTCGTCATCACCTTCCAGTTCACGCTGTACCTGTTGGACTTGTATGACCTCCGTGTGGCCGCGGAGGACCGGGTGAGGGGATACCGGTTCCTCAAGGCCGCGGGTGTCACGGCGATGGTGGCGGGCGGCGTCATGCTCGTCACCCCGCTGGTGGTGCCGATGCAGCTTCCACCGGGCACGCTGCTGGGCGGGGCCATGGGCGCCCTGGCCGGGACGTTGATGGTGCGGGTGTCCATCCGCGCCCTGGTGGGAGCGCCGCACTCGGTGCTCATCGTCGGAGAAGGGCCCAAGGCGCGCGCGGTGGCCAGCGCGATTGACGCGGGCGGGGAGGGCACCTACCGCATCGTGGGCCTGACGGACCCCCGTACCTCGGGTGAGGCGCTGGAGGAGACGGCGGCCCGGCTGAACGCGGCCTATGTGGTGCAGGCCGCGGATGACATGCGCGGGGCCAACTGGGTGGACGGCCTGCTGCGCTGCCGGCTCCAGGGCCGGCGGGTGTATGAGGCCACGGGCTTCTGTGAGCGGGTGCTGCGCCGGATTCCGGTGCAGTTCCTGCGGGCGAGCGACTTCGCCTTCGCGGACGAGCTCACCGTGTCCCCGCTGCGCCGCACGCTGAAGCGGGGCTTCGACATCGCGGTGGCATCCCTCCTGCTAATGCTGTCCGCGCCCTTCCTGTTGCTGGTCGTGGTGGCCATCAAGCTGGATTCGAAGGGCCCCATCTTCTACCGGCAGGAAAGGACCGGGCTGTTCGGGAGCACGTATCACCTGTGGAAGTTCCGCAGCATGCGCACGGACGCGGAGAAGCATGGAGCGGTGTGGGCGAAGGCGAACGATGACCGTGTCACGCGGGTGGGCCGCTTCATCCGCCGTGCGCGCATCGACGAGATTCCCCAGGTCTTCAACATCCTGACGGGAGACATGAGTTTCGTGGGGCCCCGCCCCGAGAGGCCAGTGTTCGTCGAGCAGTTGAAGGAGCAGATTCCGTTCTACGGCCTGCGGGAGGCCGTCAAGCCAGGCCTGACGGGGTGGGCTCAGATTCGCTACCCCTACGGCGCGTCGGTGGAGGATGCGCGGAACAAGCTGGAGTTCGACCTGTACTACGTGAAGAACGGTTCGCTGTTCCTGGATGTGGGAATCATCTTCCACACCGTGAGGCATGTGCTTCTCGGTCGTGGGGCGCGGTAGGGCATTTCGCTTTCCCGGCCTCCGCTGAGGGAGGCCGGGAGGTGGGCCCGCCTGGGGAGGCGGGCTGGGGCGTCGTGGATGGGGGTAAGCGTCATGGTGGGAATGGACATGGAAGCGCCGCTGCCCGCGGAGTGGGCGGAGGCCCGTCGCAGGCTGGAGCTGGAGCGCCAGGGCAACGAGGTGCTTCAGGGGCGGGTGGACCGGCCGACGCGCATCGTCGCCATCGGCGGAGGCACGGGGTTGCCCATGGTGCTGCGCGGCCTGGCCCGGCGCGCGACACCGAAGGCCCGGGAGCCCGGCATCGACATCACCGCGGTGGTGGCCATGAGCGACGACGGCGGCAGCTCGGGCCGCCTGCGGCGCCAACACGGCGCGCTGCCTCCGGGCGACATCCGCAACTGCCTGGTGGCGCTGGCGGGTGGAAAGAACGCGCTCAAGGACGTCTTCCAGTTCCGCTTCGGCGGGGCGCGCGGCCTGGCGGGCCACGCGGTGGGCAACCTGCTCATCGCCGCGCTCGCGGAGCTGAAGGGTGACTTCATGGAAGCGGTGCGCATGTCCGGGGAGCTGCTGGGCGCCCGGGGCCACGTGCTGCCGTCCACGCTGGCGTCCGTGCAGCTGGTGGCGCAGATGCATGACGACACGGAGGTGGTGGGGGAGCGCAACATCTGCCGCGCGCACGGCCGGGTGCGCCGCGTCACGCTGAGTCCTCGCTCGCCGCCGCCCACCGAGGGCCTGCTGGAGGCCATCTACACGGCGGACCTCATCGCCATCGGCCCGGGCTCGCTGTACTCGAGCGTGCTGCCCAACCTGCTGGTGGACGGCGTGGCCCAGGCGCTCAAGGAGACGCGCGCGCTGAAGGTCATGGTGGCCAACCTGATGACGCAGCCGGGGGAGACGGACGGCATGTCCTGCCTGGACCACGTGCAGGCCGTCACGGACCACGTGGGGCCGGTGCTGGACGCGGTGCTCGTCAACGGCACGCTGCCCACGGAAGAGGCGACCCGGCGCTATGCCCGTCGCGGCTCGTTCGTGGTGTCGGCCAACCCGCGGGACTTGATTGGCGCGGGCGTGGTGCCGGTGCATGCGGACCTGCTCAAGGCAGGGTCCAGGATCCGACACGACAGCCGCAAGGTCGCCGCCTGCCTGCTGAAGATGGCCCGCAGCGGGTTGTAGCCGCGAACCTTCATCACCACCTTGGGCACCCGACACCTCATGGAAGCAAGAGACCTTTCTGCCTCGCCGCGCGTCACCGAAGTGACGGGACGCGCGGCCTTCATATCTCTGGAGTCCGAGTGGAACGCGCTCGTGGAGGTCACCTCCAACGAGCTGTTCTACCGGCATGAGTTCATCCGCATCTGGATGGACAACTTCGTACCCGGTGTGATTCCGCGCGTGCTGACGCTGCGGGACACGGACGGGAGCCTCGGCGCGGTGCTCCCGCTGTGGGAGGAGCGTACGACGCTGCTGGGGGTACCGGCGCGGCAGCTGTCCGTGGCGGCCAACGCCCACTCCTGCCGGTTCGACCTGGTGGCGAAGGAACCGGAGGTCGCCGCGGCGGCCTTCGTGTCCCACCTGCGCTCGGCCGGTGGCTGGGATGTGCTGCGGCTCACGGATGTCCCCGACGGTGGGGCCGCCTGGCGGCTGCACGCGGTGGCGCGCGAGTCCGGCCTGCCCGTGGGCGAGTGGGAGTCCCTGCGCTCCCCGTATGTGCCGCTGCCGGCGACCCGCGATGCCTTGCAGAAGACATTGCAGTCGAAGTTCAAGGCCAACTGCCGTCGTCGCCGCCGCAAGCTGGAGGAGAAGGGCCAGCTCACCTTCGAGCGGGTGGACAGCGGGCTCGGCCTGGAGGGCGCGCTGGAGGAGGGCTTTCTGCTGGAGCAGAGCGGCTGGAAGGGCGCGCGCGGCACGGCCATGGCGCAGGATGCGCGCACGCGCGGCTTCTACACGGAACTGGCGCGGGACTCGGCCTACCGCCAGCGGCTGGCGCTGTACTTCCTGCGGCTGGACGGCCGGCCGGTGGCGTTCCAGTACGGCCTGGAATACGGCGGGCGCTACTTCCTGCTGAAGCCCGGCTACGACGAAAGCCTGCGTGAGTGCAGCCCGGGCCAGCTCCTGGTGGATGAGGTCATCGGGAACTGCATCGACCGGGGCCTGCACGAGTTCGACTTCCTGGGGCCCGACATGGTGTGGAAGCGCGACTGGACGAACGAGGTCCGGCGCCACACCTGGCTCTACGTGTTCAATGACTCCCCCTTCGGCCAGGCGCTGTGTGCGGCCAAGTTCCGGTGGGGGCCCGCGGTGAAAGAGGTGGTGTCGCGATGGAGACGATGAAGCACTCTGGCCGGCTGTTCGTGCCGTCACTGCCCACGCTGTGGCCGCACATGCTGCTGTCTCGGCCGAAGCCCGGCGAGCTGCCGCCGTTCTCCTCGCCCAACGTCCGCTACTTCTACTTCGCCCGCAATGCCATCTGGCTGACGGTGAAGATGCTGGGGCTGGATTCGGGCGAGGTGTTGATGCCCGCCTACCACCACGGCGTGGAGGTCGAGGCACTGGTGGACGCCGGCGCCACGCCGCGCTTCTACCGCGTGGGCAGCCGCTGGGACGTGGACCTGGACGACGTGGCCCGGCGCATCGGCCCGAAGACGCGGGCCCTGTACCTGACGCACTACGCGGGCTTCCCGGGCCCCGTCGCGGAGATGCGCAAGCTGGCGGACCAGCACGGGCTCATCCTCATCGAGGACTGTGCGCTGTCGTTGCTGTCCTCCGACGGCGCGGTGCCCCTGGGGACGACGGGAGACGTGGGCATTTTCTGCCTCTACAAGACGCTTCCGGTTCCCAACGGGGGCGCGCTGGTCGTCAACGGCCCGCGCCAGTACAGCCTTCCGGAGCCGCCCGCGCCGCCGTCCGTGTCCACCTTCAGCCACACGGTGTCCGCGCTGCTGCAGAACCTGGAGTTGCGCGGCGGCCTGGCCGGCCGGGCCCTGCGCAGCGCCGTGCGCACGTTGGGGCATGGCACCGTGAAGGCGGCCAACATCGAGCGCGTGGCCACGGGGACGCAGCACTTCGACCGCAAGCATGTGGACCTGGGCATGAGCCCGCTGACGAAGCGGATTGCCCAGGCCCAGGACCTGGAATCCATCGTCGAGCAGCGGCGCCGCAACTACTTCTTCCTGCTGGGCCGGCTGCGCGACATCTCCGCGCCGCTGTTCAACCAGTTGCCGCCGGGCGCGTGCCCGCTGTTCTACCCGCTGGTGGTGCAGGACAAGGCGGAGGTGCTGGCGCGGCTGCGCGTGCAGGGCATCGACGCCATCGACTTCTGGAAGCGCTTTCACCCGGCCTGTGACGCATCGGCCTTCCCGGAGGTGGCGCAGCTACGTCGCTCCATCGTGGAGATTCCGTGCCACCAGGACCTGACGCCGGAGGTCATGGCGGACGTGGCGCAGGCGGTGCGCGAGGCGGTGAAGTCGGACCATCGGTCGAAGAAGCGCGCGGGGTGAAGCTCATTCGGGGAACAGGGGAGGGGCGGCTGCCCCTTCGGGAGGACGGGCGTTGATTCGGGTGGATGAGCTGTCGCAGGGAGCGTGGGCCGCGCACCCGTTGGAGGTAGGCGCCGTGGGCAGCCTCTCCACGCTGGCGGGGATGCGGGAGGAATGGGCCGCGCTGATGGATGCGAGCGACGCGGGGCCCTTCAACGCCTGGGAGTGGGTGTACCCGTGGTGCCGGCGCATCGCCACGGGCCGGCGCCCGCTGGTGCTGACCGCGCGCGACGCGGTGGGCACGCTGGTGGGCCTGATGCCGCTGGGCGTCGAGTACCTGGGCGTCACCGGCATCCCGGTGCGGCGGCTGAGCTTCCTGGGGGAGACACACGTCGGCAGCGACTACCTGGACGTCGTGGCGCGGCGGGGCCGTGAGCGCGAGGTGGCGGGCGCCTTCGCGCGGATGCTGCACGCGCTGCGCGACGAATGGGACGTATTGGATTTGTCGGACCTGCGCGAGGACTCGCCCACCGTGGACGTGCTCCGGGAGACCTTCGCCAGGCAGGACGTCCGCGTGGCGCCGCGCTACGTGTGTCCGTACGACACGCTGACGCCGGGCGAACCCTTCGACGCGTTCCTCAAGCGCACGGGACGCCGCGACAACTTCCTGCGGCGGCGCAAGTGGCTGGCGAAGCAGGAGGGCTACCGCATCGAGCGCACGGACGCCCCGGGCGAGCTGGCGGCGCCGCTGACGGACTTCTTCCGCCTGCACTCGGCGCGATGGGCCGCGGATGGGGGCTCGCAGGGCATCAAGGGCTCCGGCGTGGAGGCGTTCCACCGGGATGCCACGCAGTTCCTGGCGGAGCGGGGCCGGCTGCGCCTCTACACGATGAAGGTGGGCGGCCATGCCGTGGCGTCGGTGTACGGCATCCTCCACCGCGACACCTTCGTGTATTTCCAGTCCGGTTATGACCCGGCGTGGCGCAATCGCAGCGTGGGCCTGGTGCTGGTGGGCGAGACGTTCCGCGACGCAATGGAGGCCGGCCTGACGGAGTACGACTTCCTCCGGGGCACCGAGACGTACAAGTCCGACTGGGTGTCCAAGCAGCGGCGCACGCTGTCCGTGCGGGTCCATGCGGGGACGTGGGAGGGGCGCTGGTTCTCCCAGTCCGAATCCCTGGCGCGCCTGCTGCGCAACGGCGCCAAGGCGGCGATGCCGGACACGCTGGTGGAGAAGGTGCGGCGCTTCCGCCGTCGGCGGGCCGCGGTGCACTGAGCGTCGAAAACGCCAGCGGCGCCTGCCTCGACCACTCCGGGTGGTTGGGGCGGCGCCGCGGGTGCTTGCCGGTGAGGGCAGGGGGCTGGGCGTCAGGGCATGCCGCCAGCGACCTCCGCGCGAAGCTGTGCAATCGCGGGGCCGAGCTGCGGCGGCTGCATGTTGCGCGGCACTTCCACGGAGAAGCGCTCGAAGTGGGCCAGCGCGGCGGCCTTGTCGCCGCGGCGCAGGGCGAGGCTGCCCAGGAAGATGAGCGCCTCCTGCGCGTCCGGCCAGGTGTCCACCAGCTCCGTCAGCTCCGCCTCGGCGCCGGCCATGTCGCCCTGGGTGGCGCGAAGCACGCCGCGGTGGACCTTCAGCTCGACGTTGAAGGGGTCCGCCGCCAGGCCCTTCGCGGTGACCTTCACGGCCTCGTCGAACTGCTGACGGCGGATGAGCTCGTGGCTCAGCAGCGCCGCCGCGTCCACATCTCCGGCGTTGGCGTTCAGCCGCGCGCGAGCCTCCTGCATCTCCGGGCCTTCCTGCATCTGGTCGTCCATGCCCGCGCCCTGCTGCTGCGCGGCGGCGCCGCCCGGGGGCATGCGGCCGGTGGCTTCCATGCCGTCGGTGCGCGTCTGCTGCTCGGAGACGAGCAGGTAGCCCAGCCCACCAAAGAACACCATGATGCCCGCGCCCCACAGCGCGCCCACCAGTTGCGGATTGCGAGACGCCCACCCGGTGGGGGCCGGAGCCTGGGGACGGGCGCGGACGCCTTCGCCGGAGGCCTTGCGCTTGAGGTGCTCGTCCTTCGCGCGCAGCGCCGCGGCGGCCTCGCGCTCCAGGCGGGACTTCTCGGCGGCATACTGCTCGGCGCTCTGGTTGTGCTTCTCCGCTTCCAGCGCGCGGAGCTGGTCGATGAGGGACTGCGCGCGCTGGGTCAGGTCATCGAGCACGCCGTCGCGGGGCTCGGCCGACGCCAGGGAGCCCTTGCGGCGCTGAAAGAGGATCCAGCCCGCCGCCAACACGAAGGTGACGGCGAGCACGATGATTCCGGGCAACCAATTCGTCGTCTGGGGCTGCATGGCCTGGCGCTCCTAGCGCTCGAGCTCCCGGCGCACGGCCTGGAGGTACGGGTCTTCTTCATCCACTGGAGGCGTTCCAGCGGGCGCGGCCGGGGCCGCCGTTTCTTCCGAAGTCGTGGCCGCGGGCGGGGTCTGCTCCGGGGTACCCGCGCCGCGCTGGAGCTGCCGCCAGATGACGAAGGCGCCCACGGCGACGAGCCCCACCGGGCCCAGCCACACGAACCAGTTGAAGCCTTCCGCGCGGGGGGACAGCAGCACCCACTCACCGTAGCGGGCGACGAAGTACTCGACGATTTCGGCGTCGCTCTTCCCCTCGGAGACGAGCTCGCGAATCATGTCGAGCTGGGCGCGCGCCATGGAGGACGGGCTGTCCGCCACAGACAGTCCCTGGCACACGGCGCACCGGAGCTGCTTGCCCAGCGTCTGGGCACGCGTCTCCAGCTCCGGCGCGAGCGGGTCACTTCCCGCCTGCTGGGGCGCGAACTGGCCGGTGACGAGCGTGAAGGCGAGGGACAGGGACAGGAGGGCAGCGGTCATCGAAGCTCCATCGAGCCGTCCCTACCTAGCGCCCCAGGCCGTGATTGGACAGTGAAACCTGAGCGGCGGGGGGCTGGCCCGCCGCCCGGCCCGCTGTGCCTACATGGCCGCTTCGGGGTTCAACTGCGCCTGGGCGGCCGCCCGGTGCTCTGGCAGGCCGGTGAGCAGCGCGAAGAGGGCGTAGCCGGCGGGTGAAGCCGCGAGCAGTTCCTCACAGTGGTCGCCCAGGCGGTCTGGGACCTGCCCGCCCGCCTTCACATAGGCGTCCACGGTGGCCTCGAACACGGCGTCCACGCCGAGCATCTTCTGGAAGACGAAGTCGCGCGCCGGGTCTCCTACCTTCGCGGTCGTCCAATCGAGGACGCCGGTGATGGTGTCGTCCGGCGCTAGCAGGACATGGGCGGGGTACATCTCCCCATGCGTCAGCGTGACGAAGCGGGGCCAGTAGGAGTCGTCGCCCAGCCAGCGCTCCCAACGCTGGAGGAGGGCGGGCGCCACGTCGAAGGCCTGCTTGATGCGAGCGATGTCGGAGGCCCAGTTGGCGCGGACCTGGTCGGGCGTCTCGACGATGAGGCCCGCTCGCCGGGCATCCTCGACGTCGATGGCATGCATCCGGGCCAGGAGCTGGCCGAACTGGCGGGCATAGACGGGGGACTCGCGGTCGAAGTGCCACACGGGCTCGCCCGAGGCGGGGTCCAACGTCAGCCCGGGCCTGCCCGGCAGCGCCGGATAGGCGATGAGGTCCCGGTGGGCGACATTCCATCTGGGCACCGCCACGCCGAGCCGGGGATTGATGAAGTCGAGAATCTTCTTCTCGTCCGGGAGCTTCGCGGAGACGTCTTCACGCCGCGGGATGCGGAGGACCCACTGGGTGTCTTCGAGGTCGCGCGCCATCACGACGCGATAGTCCAGTCCGGCCTCGTTGACCGACAGGGTGTGGGGTTTGAGCTTCAGTCCGTGGTGGCCGGCGAGCTCGACAAGCTGGGGGGCATCGTTCGGGGCGGAGGGCATCCAGGGCGTCCTTTCAGGCCTGCACGGTCATCACGCCGGCCGCGCGGGCCACGGCTTCGGGGGGACCATGGTCGCCGGGGAGACGGGCTCCGGCGAGCCATGCGTGAGGCGCCCCGACCCGGCCTGGGCACGCTTCCTGACATCGCTGCCGGGAATCAGAAGCGCCCGTCCACCAGCAGTCCCCCGGAGTTCGGGCCGAAGACAGGCGTCAGGCGGGCCTGGATGACGTATGGCCGCTTTCGTGGGCCTGGGGCTGGAGCGGGGACATCCGTCAGGCCCAACTCCTGGCGAAGGCGTTTGTTGTGGCCATCCGCCAGTTCGCGGGCCTCGCTGGAGGCGATGGGATGGGGGTTGTAAAAGATGCCCCACCCCAGCAGCCCTACTCCCACCAGGCTCACGCCCATTCCCACGAGGAACATGTTCCGCTTCCGGTCGCCAGCCGCGAAGTTGCGGTCAATGCAGGCCGAGAAGTCGGGGCCGAGCTCGCAGTCTTCGGTCCGAACGCCTGGCGAGGCGATTCCGTAGACGAGCCCGCCAACCATCACGACTCCCCCGACGATCTTCAGGGTGAGCTTCGTGGCGCTTCTCGACTGATACTCCGCAACGAGGTCGTCTCGGCCGAGCTTCTGATAGAACGCCGCACCCTCCAGTGGCTTCTTGTATTTCCCCTCATACGGGACGGTCCAGCGGCTCGGCGGGCTCCTGACGGCCAGTGGCGAATACGAAAGCGTCACGGCGATGTACTCATCGAACCCGATGTGCCGGAGCTCATATTGCTCCAGAGCCTCTTCTCGGCTGAGGGGCGGGCCGCTCTCGGCGATGGGGGCGGGGCTTTCCGCCTCTTCGTTCGCGAGCGTAGGAGTGGTGGTCAGGAGGGCAATGATTGCCACGAATCGGAGCATGAGCGCGCGCTTCATATGGGAAGTGCCACGACGACTGCAAGGCCATGGCCTGACGTGCTTGCCTGCCGCGACGTGCGAGGATTTGCCTCGGTGTACAGCTTCTGAAAAGCTCGGGTGGGGCGCCTCCACCGTTTCCAGCTATGGTCCGCCCCGAGATGAAAACCGGACCCTCGGAGCCGCTGCACCTGCCGGAGTACCTTCCCGCGTTGGACGGGCTGCGCGGCGTGGCGGTGCTGATGGTGATTGCCTATCACTCACTGACAGGGCTGCGCAGCGCGTCACTGGGCTCACTCTTCCAGGTGGGCTGGGCGGGCGTGGACCTCTTCTTCGTCCTCTCTGGCTTCCTGATTACGCGCATCCTCGTGCAGACGCGTGAGCGTGGAGGCTACTTCCGTACCTTCTACGCGCGGCGGGCGCTGCGCATCTGGCCCCTGTACTTCCTGGTGCTGGCCTTCTCCTTTGGCATTATGGGGCGGCTGCTGCCGGCCCTGGCCTTCGATACCCAGCGCTACTCGTGGGTGACCTACGCGCTGTACCTCCAGAACCTTTGGATGACGGACTTCGGTCCTGCTCCCATCAACGTGACGTGGTCCCTGGCCATCGAGGAGCAGTTCTACCTGGTGTGGCCGCTGCTCGTGTTCTTCCTCCGGAACGGGCAGCTCCGCGCGCTCCTGTGGGCGTGTGTGCTGCTGTCCCCCGTGGCGCGCCTCGCGGCCCTGGGGGAGGGCGCAGCGCCCATCCAGGTCTACACCTTCACGCTGTTCCGTTTGGATGGACTGGCGCTCGGTGGACTGTTGGCGCTGGGCGTGGTGGATGGCCGCGCTACGGCGGACGGCCTGTCACGGTGGGGCGCGCGGCTCGCGGTGCCCGCGTTGCTCGTGGCCTGCGGGTTGTCCCTCGTCTTCTTCGGCCAGGGCGCCGCCATTCACATGGCAACGGCGCTCACGGGGCCGGGCGGCCCGAAGGTCCGCGTGCTGCTGGTGGCGGGCCTGTACACGCTTTGGGCGGTGGGCTTCGCCAGCCTGCTGGGGTGGGTGCTCTCCGGGCGCGCGCGGGTACTCCAGGCCGTGTTGCAATGGCGGCCACTGCGCTTCGTGGGGCAGGTGAGCTACGGGCTCTACCTGTTCCATGCGCTCGTCATCCCCGCTGGCGGCATTTACACGCGGCCGCTGTTCTACCGCTTCATTCCCTCGACCTTCGTCGCTACCGCGGTGGGCATCCTGTTCGAGTACGCGGTGCTGCTGGCGCTCACGCTCGTTTCGTGGCGCTTCTTCGAGAAGCCCTTGCTGCGTCTCAAGGACCGCTTCACGCATCCGGAAGCCGCGGGGAAGGCCGCGGCTCCCGCGGCTTGAGGGTTGGCGCCAGCGCGGGTGAGCGCCGTACCGCGTATCGACGTGCCAGCTACGAGCGCGGTGGTGCCCAGATGGCGCTGTGGGGCTCCGGTGCGTTGGGGGCTTCCTCCGCGGTGTAGAAGTAGGCCGCGACCGCGGCGCGCCCTCGTCCCTCGGGGCACTCCAGCGCGGTGGGGTGTCCGTGCCAGTGGTCGTCGCCGTGGGCCATCACGACCAGGCGATCCAGGAGGGGGGCGATTCGCGTCTCGCACCGGGAGAGGTCCGAGCTCCACAGCTCAAGGTCCCCTCCCCAGGCGGGTTCCCAGCCGGGATTCAGATAGTAGAGGACGGTGAGCCGGCGGGAGAGCGCGCGGAAGCGATCGCGGTTGAAGTCCGCGTGCAGCGCCAGATGCCCCCCACGCAACGTGAGGTGCAGCCCGGCGCCTCGGAAATGCGGATCCGGGATGAGCCCTTGCACCCCGGTGAGTGACTCCAGGAAGTCGATGAACGCCATGCCGGAGAACTCCGAAAGCAGGTGCCGGAGCGCTCCGGGGACGTCTTCGAATGCCTTGCGCTGAAGCTGCCCCAGTCGAGCCGCCTGTTCGGGGTGGTCGCGTCGCTTCCAACTTGCCTCGGTCGCGCCCGGGAAGACCGCGGCCAATTCGGACGCCAGCGGCCCCCCCAGGAAGCCATCGATGACGGCGTGGGGATGAGGCCGCGCCGCGCCGTAGCTGGCGCGATGGGCCAGCGCGAGCGAGCGGAGCGCCGTGCGGCTGAAAAAGAAGCTCGGTCCTCGCAGCGGGCCTTCTTCGTGGGTCGCGATGCTCACGGGCCCCCTATAGCAGAACGTGCGGCGCACGCTGCCGGCGCCAGGGCACCCTGGCGCAGGCGACCGAGTCTGGAGCCGCTGCCTCCGGGCGCATCATCGCGCCGGCGGCTAGACGAGGACTCAGGAGAGCGCCCGCAGCCCAGCCCGAAGGGCGTCGACATCGGTTTGCGCCAGCAATCGCTCCGTCTCCTCGTTCATCTTCTCCCAGTGGGGCAGCGCGGATTGAAGGAGCTGGAGCCCTGCGTCCGTCAGCGTCAGCAATCGCCCGCGGCGGTCGGCTGGGTCGACGGTGGTCTTCACCAGCCCGCGCCTTTCGAGCGGCTTCAGGTTGGCTGTCAGCGTGGTCCGGTCCATCGCCAGGAGCTCCGCGACGGGGCCGATGGACGGCGGCTGGGGGCGATTGAGCGACATCAGCAGTGAGAACTGTCCATGCGTGAGGCCCACGGGGCGCAGGGCTTCATCGAAGCGCCGCGCAAGGGCGCGCGCGGCCTGCTGGACCACCAGGCACAGGCAGTGGTCACGGACGTGAAGCGTCGTGGCGAATGGGACGGCTCTGGACATTGACAAGGGTAATTGTGTTGATATCAACCTTTCTTGTCAAAGCAAGAGTGCCCCCGCTGGAGAGTTGCCATGGCCTACATCGACGGATTCGTGATCGCAGTCCCCTCGGCGAACAAGGAGGCGTACCGGCAGGCCGCTATTGCTGCCGCGCCGCTGTACAAGGAGTTTGGTGCGACGCGCTTCGTTGAGAACTGGGGGGACGACGTCCCTGAAGGCAAGGTCACCGACCTGCGGCGCGCGGTGAAGGCCGAGCCGGATGAGGTCATCGTCTTCTCCTGGATTGAGTACCCCAGCAAGGCGGTGCGCGACGAAGCGAACGCGAAGGCAATGCGTGACCCAAGGATGCAGGCGATGGGCGCGAACATATCCTTCGATGGGAAGCGGATGATCTTCGGCGGCTTCGTTCCCAGCCTCCATGAGGGCGGAGCGGGCAGGCCCGGCTATGTCGATGGCTCCCTCGTGCCGGTGCCGGTTGGAAACAAAGAGGCCTACCATGTCATCGCCTCCCGTCTCGCGGCGGTGCTGCTGGAGCATGGTGCCACGCGCGTCGTCGACGCGTGGGGAGACGACGTCCCCGACGGGAAGGTCACTGACTTCAAAGGCGCGGTGAAGGCCACCGCGGATGAGCAGGTTGTCTTCGCTTGGATTGAGTGGCCGTCGAAGGAGGCGCGCAACGCCGGGTGGGGGAAGGCCATGGCCGATCCGCGCATGCACCCGGGCAGCATGCCCTTTGACGAGGGCCGCAGGTCCCACGGCGGTTTCGTGCCGATGCTGGTTGAGACGGCGGCGACGGACACGGGCGCATAGACCCTGAATGGGATAGCGTCGACACCCATGCGCACTTGGATGTGCTGGGTGTTCCTGGCTTGTTGGGCCCTTGGCGTTCCAGCCCTGGGTGTCACCGTGAAGGAAGTGCCGCGGCTCGCGGCCAACGCATGGTCCGTGGACACGACCAGGACACTCACGCCGCAGACGCTGGCGGAGGTGGACCAGCTCGGCAATGCCTTGGTCCGTGATGGCCAAGGCCAGCTCGCGGTGGTGGTGGTCGACACGACGGGACGCCAGCCGCCACGCGCCTTCGCGCTGGAGCTCTTCAATCGGTGGGGGCTGGGCACGGCCGGTCGTGACGACGGCGCGCTGCTCTTCATCGCGCTCGAGGACCGCGCGGCGGAGATCATCCTGGGTGATGGCGTGGATGGCCCGAATGAGCAGGCTCGCAGTGACGCCATCATGGCGAACGACGTAGTTCCAGCCTTCAAACGGGGCAGTCCGGACGACGCGGTACTGGAAGGCGCACGTGGGCTGCATCAGCTCATCGTGACCTCGGAGCTCAATCAGCCTCGCAACGCCCAGGAGGCCGCATCGGCATGGGATCCCAGGCTCGCGGAGTCCGCATGGTCGGAGGACTCCGCCGTCACCATCGGGTCTGAAGGACCGAGTGAGCCGGAAGGTGACCTCAACGTTCCCGCCCTGGCGGGAGGGGCGGGGGAAGTGGAGTGTCCGGTGGCGGACGGCTGCTTGCCCGGAAGGCGGTTGCCCGGTGGACAGGCGGCGCCAGGAAGTTTGTCGTTAGGGGGCCGGGGCGGTGTCCGCTCCGCACACGTCGATCGGGCAGCCCTTGGCGGCGGCCTCGAAGCAGAAGGAAGAAGGTCACATGGCAATCGGTACCGTGAAGTGGTTCAACGACGCCAAGGGGTTCGGATTCATCGCGCAGGACAACGGTGAGGACGTGTTCTGCCACCACACTGCCATCAACATGGATGGCTTCCGCACCCTCCAGGAAGGGCAGCAGGTGGAGTTCGAGGTCACGCGTGGCCCCAAGGGCCTGCAGGCGCAGAACGTCCGCGCCGTCTGACGCACCCGCAGGCCACTTCCGAGTGTGCCCGAGGCCCGGTCTCCCAGCAGGGAGGCGGGGCCTTCGCATGTCTGGCTCCTCGTGCGCCGGGCTGGCGGCCCGCGCCGAGTGCCCGTCGGCACCTGGATGCCTTCCTTACCTTTTCCGGCAGACGCGCGGCACATCCGCCGCCATCCAACGGAGACGAAGGCATGGGCGACACCAGCGTGAAGAAGGTGGAGAGTCGGCACTCTCCCAAGGGCGAAATGGGGCAGAAGTACCTGGCGTCCGGCGTCCGCCTGTCGATGCGGCTGTGGGAGGACGAACCGCCCGGAGAACCGGCACCCGCCACCGCGAGGGACTACGAAACCGTGGGCTTCGTCCTGAAGGGCCGCGCGGAGCTGCACCTCGAGGGACAGGTCATCCTGCTCAACCCTGGAGACTCCTGGCTGGTGCCTCGTGGCTCCAGTCACACGTACAAGGTGCTGGAGACCTTCTCCGCCGTGGAAGCCACCAGTCCGCCCGCGGCCGTGCACGGCCGGGATGAAGGCAAGGACGCGGGGACGAAGCCGCCCGCGAAGGCGTGAGCCTGACGGTCCGCGCCGTTTACTCAGGTTGTGATGGGGGCGACGCTGCCTGGACGCTGCACGCGTACCTGGGATGGCGTCCTGCTTCAGGGCGGCAAACCAGCAGCGGCGATGTCGGCACCCCCTCTGGGTGAGGAACAGGTGGGCCGTTGAACGTGCAACGGGCATAGCTGGAAGTGCGCCAGTGGCACTGGTCCGCGGCGAGGGTTTCCAGCGGCTCCCACTTCGACTGGCGACTCTGGGCCTCGTCGCACGCCAGTTCAGGGGTTTCGGGTTCGACGCATTGGAAGCGCGGGCTTTCGTCGGGGTAGGGCTTCGATACGGTGAGCTGCTTGCACCAGCGGAGGTGGACCTGCTGTGTGCAGCGTGCTTCGGCGGCATGGGCGGGCGTTTGAATCAGCTCGAACGACTTGCCTTCCCATGACCTGCCGACCATGACCAACCGCTGCCCGGTCGAGGCAGCGCTGGAGTGGGTGAGGAATGGGCGACGGGCTTTCATCAAGGCAAGTGCCTTGCGTTCCTCATGCGGAGGGATGAGGGCCTTCCCTGGGGGTGTAATCAAACTGCCTCCAATGCGTTCCATGTCGCAGGGCTCGCATGAGACGGATTCGCGCTGGACCACGGCCGGAAGGGAAGGGAGCTTCCCCGTCGTGAGCCAGACCCACTCCGCATCATCCAAAGAGGTCATCGGTCGGGAGCGGGAGCAGTGCCATATCAACCTGGCGTCTTTGGGTTCGGCGTAGATGAGATACTCCGCTTCGCCCCGGAACCGGACCCGGCAGTCGCCTCCGCCACCCTGGGGAAGATTGAACTTCTCGCCGGTGACGACCGGGCCTTTGATGACCTCCAGGACCTCGACGTCCACGGTTCCCAAGTAGGGGCCACGAGGGGCTGGGACGACGCGAGCCCGATAGATGGCGCTCGCACGCTCACGCGCCACCTTGAGGTCGGTGTGAAGGTTCCCCCCGCCCGCGACGCAAACACATGCCTGCGCTGTCGTCGGCCACAGGCAGAGCGTGATTGCCGCAGTGAGAATGATGAAGAGGATTCTCATTCTCGGCAGTCTACTGGGAATGTGCGGCGTGCAGGAATGGGTGCCGGATTGGCGCTGCTCTCAGCGCAGGCCTTTGAGGCGCTGCGCCATGCTCAGGTCAGTTTGGTCAAGCCACTGGATGCAAGATTCGGGGTTGTCCCTGAGCCCCGCTTCGACCATGTCGAAGAATATGGGGGGAACCCAGGAGATGAGATAGTCATTGCCGGTATTGCGAGGCATCGTCTCGTCGGAAAAGACTCCCACCCAGGTGTCCCAGGGCGGCCCGTTCTCACCATCAAAATACCCGTGAGAGGACGCCTCGGCTGCCCCATCACTCAACGTGCCATCTGGGAAGAAGATGAGCAGTCTGCCTCCCTGCAGGATACCGTGGTCTGGCTTAGCATCCGAGTCCAATGCTCCCTTCACGCTCATGAGCAGGTGCTGTCGATTCGACGCAACACGCTTCATTGCGTCGAATCGATTCGACACCACGAGTGGGTTGGGCAGAATGTATGGTGTGCGGAGGCAGGTTTCGAGTGACTTCTGAGTTACCTTGAATGCACACCAGCGCACGGTCTCTGCAAGCACCCGCTGGAACCCAGCAAGATCCGAAGTGCAGTCGGGGACGCTACGAACAAGTCGACCTGCCATTCGCACCTCGCGCATACTCTCGCCCTGCTGCTGCGCGCTACTTCCGCCCGCCAGACCACGCCATGTTCATGTACTTCGTGCCGCCGGCCAGTTCGTCCAGCATCTGGTCGAGCCGCTTCTGTCGGGTCGCCTCCAGCTTTGCCCGGGCAATCCACCCGAGATAGTCATTCTGCTGGTACGGCGGACGCGCCTTGTACGCGTCCATGAGCCCGCGTTGGAGCAACGCCGCCCGGACATTCGCGGGCATCGGGTTGACGGCGCGCTTGAGCGTGGGTCGCTTCACCGGGGCCATGGTCATGTCCCAGCCTTCACCGGCGCCAGTCGCTCGAACATGAGCGAGGGCTCTCCCTTGTAGCGTCCCTGGCCCGTCTGCCGGAAGCCGCACTTGTCGGCGACGCGGATGGACGCTGCATTCTCGGGGGCGATGATGCACACCACGCGCTCAGGGCTGAGCTGGGCATCTGCCCAGGCCAGCGCCGCGCGTACCGCCTCTGTGGCGTAACCCTTGCCGTGGAAGCCGGGGGCGAGCACCCAGCCCGCCTCGGGCCCGGCGCTCAGGGGCGGCTGCATGTCGCGGTGGAAGTCGCCCAGGCCCACCTCGCCTACGAGGCGGCCCGTCGCCTTCTCACGCACCACCCAGAATCCAAAGCCCAGCAGGTCCCAATGGCCCACGTAACGCAGGAGCCTGGACCACATCTCTTCGCGTGTGGACGGCTTGCCGCTGATGTAGCGGACCACCGCGGGGTCACTCCACAGCGCGAGGCACTCCTCATAGTCCTCGAGGCTGTGACCCTTCATGACGAGGCGCTCGGTCTCGATGGTGGGGATGGTCGCTGCGGGCACGGACGCTCCTCCTGGGGCCTGGAGCCCCGCCGCGCCTGCCACACGATGCGGTGGCGCGGATGTTCCGATTCAACCGCCCCCAGGGCTCTCATGCCAGAGGACAACTGTCCATGTCCGGGAGCGGGGGCTCGGGAGATCCAGTTGCGCGGCGCGGCGTGGAAGGAGCGTTCATTCCACGGACGGCCCCAGCCTTCACAGGTGCCTCTGCAGGCGCTCCTGCGCCTTGACGATGGCGGCGGTGCGCGTGGTCACGTCCAGCTTGGCGAACACGTTCCGCAGGTGCCACTTGGTCGTGGAAAGCGCGACGTTGGAGCGCTCGCTGATCTCCTGATTGCTCAGCCCCTGTGCGAGCAGCTTGAGCATCTGGAGTTCGCGCTCGGTGAGTGGCTCCAGGGGCGCGGAGGGTGGAGCCGCGAACTCTCGAGGCACGCGCGTTCCCGCGGACAGCAGGTCCTGGTACCGCGTGGCGTACCGGTCGGGAAACGCGTAGCTCAGCTTCCGTTGCCGGGCGGCCGCGATGACGACCTCCTGCAGGCCCGGCGTCTCGTCGAAAACGCTGCGCCCGAAGCCGAAGCGCTGCGCCAGTGCGAAGCCCCGGTTCAATGCTGCGAATGCGGCCATCGCGTCACCCGCGCGCCAGTGGCACACCGCGATGGTGGCCAGCAGCGCCGTCTCGCGTGACACATAGCCCACCTCGTGCGCGCTGGCCCGCAGCACCTCCAGAATCGCGTGCGCCTTGTCGTGACGGCCGCGCGCCATCAGCACCCACGCCTGCGCGAGTCCGAGCCGCTCCCACGTCTCGTCGTAGAAGCGCTTCTCGCTCCACTCGCCCCGGCGCATGCGCTCGCCCAGGCCGAACTCCTGGGCCACCACCCGCATTCGTGCGGGCGCCTGCTCCACCAGGTAGAGGCGAATCTTCTCCCCGCAGACATGGGCCAGGAAGCGCGTCTGGTGGCCGCACTCAAGCACGCCGTGGAGGTAGTCCAGGAGCCGGTACGCCTCCGCGTACTTCCCGCGAACCGTCTTGATGCGGGCCAGCATGAGGTAGGCGAGCGCGAACGTCTCGAACACGGAGGCCTGCGGGAGCAGCGGCAGCACCTCGACGCAGAGCGCCTCGGCTTCGTCGAGCCGGTTCTGCTCATAGCGAGCGTTGGCCAGCGCCGTGGCCGCGTTCGCCCAGACGGGGTTGCGCCGTCCACGACTCGCGCGCTCGAAGGCTTCCTCGCAACGCGCCGCGGCGTCCTTCATGTTCCCCTGCGCCCGGTCCGCCAGCGCGACAAGGACGTCCGTGTATCCGACCAGGAACGGGTTGTTGTGCCCCTGCAACGTCTCCCGGGCGCTCAGCGCGAGTCGGCGCATCGCATCGAAGCGGTTCATTCGGAGCGCCCGGTAGGCCTTCGCCGCCAGCACGGCGCCCGCGATGAAGACGTCCGACTCCTCGGAGCCCGGAGACGCGTCCAGGTCCATGCCGGTGTCCGGCGCCGAATCGGACAACACGGCGTGAAGCAGCGTGAGATGTGCGAGCCGCTTCGTCAGCCGCTCGCGTTCGGGGGCGGATACCTCATCGGCCGTGTCGAGGTGGTGCTGGGCATCCCGCAGCGCCGCGGTCGCATGCGCGAAGCGACGGGACAGGATGAGGCAGGCGATGTGGCCCACGCAGATGGCTGGTGACCGGATGACCTCCTGCGCCGTCAGCTTCGCGGTCCAGTGGAGGACGGAGGCGAGCTCGCCCTCGCGCATCCACGCCTCCATGCAGCGCGCGGTGAGCGCGAGACACCAGTCCCTGTCTTCCGAGGCGAACGCATGCGTCAGCGCCTCGTCCGGCATCTGGTTCTCCGCGAACCAGGCGCTCGCCGCACGGTGCAGCCGAGGAATGCGGTCCGCGTAGTCACAGGCGAGCTGGGCGCGCAGCACATCGAGGAACAGTGGATGGTACCGGTACCACTGCCGCTCGGTGTCGAGCGCCTGGATGAACAACTGCGACCGCTCGAGCTGCCCCAGCAGTGTGTGTCCTCGGGTGATGCCAAGCAGCGCGTTGCAGAGCGCGCCGTGGAGTTGCTCCACCACGGAACTCAGCACCAGGAACTCGCGGACCTCCTCGGGTTGCTCGCGCAGCACCGCGTCCGCCAGGTACCGGGCCACGTCGTGATTGGAGCCAATGGCCTTCCTCAGCGCATCGCTCACGCTCGCGTGCTCACCCGCCGACAGCAGCGCCAGCTTGACGCCAGCGACCCAGCCTTCTGTCCGCGTGCGGAGGGAGTCGATGTCCTCCGGCGTGAGCACCGCGCCGCACAGGCGCAGGCCCAGCTCGCGGATGGCCTCGCCGTCCAGGTTCAAGTCCCGGCCGTCGAGCGTCACCAGTTGCTCGGTGAGCTTCAGCTTGGCCAGGTCCAGCTCGGGGATGTTGCGCGACGAGACGACCCAATGCACGTGCGGTGGTGAGTGGTCCAGCAGGTACGAGAAGGCCCGCACCAGTGGGCGCTCGCGAAGGACATGGAAGTCGTCCAGCACCACGACGAGCTCGCGGCCCAGGCTCCACAGGCTTTGCAGGATGACGGCCGTCGCGTGCTCGGGCTGGCTCGTGCTGTACGCGTCGAAGTCTGGAGCGGCCCGGCGAATCGCCCCGACCAGGTATGCGAAGAACCGCTCGGGAGCGTTGTCCTGCTCGTCCAGCGACAGCCAGGCAAGCAGGTGCGGCACGCGTGCTTCGCGGTACCACTGCGTCAGCAGCGTCGTCTTGCCGGAGCCGAGCGGGGCTGTCACCAGCACCAGCTTCCCGCTCACCCCATGGTCGATTCTCCGCAAGGCGGCGCCACACGGCACCAGCACGGATGCCGCCCGGGGAGGGGAGAGCTTCGTGGGCAGCAGATCCAGAGCGCTTCGAAGGCTCGGCATGAGCACGTCCCTCTTCGGCCGGTTGCGTCAGGCACTAAACCACGGAAAACGTGCGAGTCGGGTTGAGGTGCGCGAAGGCAACCCCGCAATGAGTGTCACGTAATGGACGCCGCAATGCGTTACATGTGCGGTTTCGCGGCTTTGCGGCGCCTTGTGCTCGCGAGCAAAGCCTGACGCGCCGTGCCGGTGGCTGCCTTTGGGCGTGGGGAGGGGCCGGTTCCCCTCCCTTCGGTGGGGGCGTTGTCGCGAAGTCCACTGCTAATCCCTGGACAGCAACGCTTTCCCGTCTCGTGAGGAGGTCCCTATGGTGGGTACTCAGCAAGTGGGCGTGCGCAGGAACTGTTGGCGCGCCCGCGCCGTTTCGTTGTGCGCCGTGGTGTCCTTGTTGGCCGCATTCACCGCGGCGGCCCAGGTGCCCTCGTTCATCACGTTCGACAGCGCGCACGTGCGTCCCCTGGCGCTCTCACCGGACGGGACTCGGTTGTTCGCCGTCAACACGCCGGACAACCGCCTGGAGGTCTTTTCCATCAGCAGCGCGGGGCTCTCGCTCATCGCGGCGGTGCCCGTGGGCCTGGAGCCCGTCGCTGTCGCTGCGCGCAGCAACACGGAAGTCTGGGTGGTCAACCACCTGTCGGACAGCGTCAGCGTGGTGAGCATGGTGGGCACGCCGCGGGTGGTGCGCACGCTGCTCGTGGGCGATGAGCCGCGCGACATCGTCTTCGCGGGCACCAACGGCCATGCCTTCATCACCACCGCGCACCGGGGCCAGCACCGCACCGATCCGTCCATCGCAGCGGTTCCTGGCTCGGGGGACCCGAAGCTGACCACGCCTGGCGTGGGGCGCGCGGACGTCTGGGTCTTCAACCCGGCTTCGCTCGGGGCGACGCTGGGCGGCACGCCCCTGCGCATCGTGACGCTCTTCGGCGACACGCCGCGCGGGCTCGCCACCAGCCCGGACAAGAAGACTGTCTATGCGGCCATTGCCCAGTCCGGCAATCAGACGACCTCCGTCAGCCTGGGGAGCGTGTGCGACGGGTTCAAGGAGCGGGACATGTGCCTCGTCTTCCCCGACACCCCGCCATTCGGAAACAACCTCATGCCAGGCGGCTTGCCTGGGCCCGCCACGAACTTCGAGGGCGCGAAGGCGCCGGAGACCGCCCTCATCGTGAAATGGAACAGCGCCGCCGGGCAGTGGCAGGACACGCTGGGCCGCAACTTCAACAACGGCGTGCGCCTGCGTCTGCCGGACAAGGACGTCTTCGCCATCGACGCGGACACCCTTCAGGAGACGGCTTCCTTCTCGGGCGTGGGGACCACCCTCTTCAACCTGGTCACCAACCCGAAGTCGGGTGTGGTGTATGCGTCCAACAGCGAGGCCAACAACCTGACCCGCTTCGAGGGCGCCGGTGAATATGGCGGCAGCACGGTGCAGGGCAACCTCGCGCAGATGCGCATCACCGTCATCTCCGGGGGCACGGCCTACCCGCGGCACCTCAACAAGCACATCGACTACTCGAAGCTGGCGGGGAAGCCCGGCTTCGACCCCTCGGTGAAGAACCACAGCCTCTCCACGCCGACGGAGATGGTCGTCTCCCAGGATGGCACGAAGCTGTACGTGGCCGCGTTCAGCTCCAGCAAGATTGGCGTCTACGACACCGCGTCGCTGGAGAGCAATGCGTTCGACCCGCGCACCGCGAGCGCCAACCACATCCCCGTGAGTGGCGGCGGGCCCAGCGGTCTGGTGTTGGACGAGGCACGCAACCGCCTCTACGTGATGACCCGCTTCGACAACGCGGTGAATGTCATCGACCTGGCCACCAAGGCGCAGCTGTCCTCGGTGTCGCTCTACAATCCGGAGCCCGCCTCCGTCGTCCAGGGCCGCCCGTTCCTCTATGACGCCAACTTCTCATCGGCCAACGGTGAGTCGTCGTGCGCCAGTTGCCACATCTTCGGTGACAAGGACGAGCTCGCCTGGGACCTGGGCAACCCGGATGCGACGGTGACGGCCAATCCCATCAACATGCGCCTCGCGAGCGACCTCGAGATTGGCATCTTCCGTTCCTTCACCGGCCACCCGAGCTCACCCATCAACGGGACGGGGAAGCAGAACGAGTTCCACCCGATGAAGGGGCCCATGACGACGCAGACCCTGCGCGGCATGTCGAACCAGGGCGCCATGCACTGGCGGGGTGACCGTTCAAATGGCTTCTTCGGCGTCGATGCCGGCGGGGAGGAGATGTCCTTCAAGAACTTCATCGTCGCCTTCCCGGAACTGCTGGGCCGCGCGTCGATGCCCACCGAGGCGGAGATGGACACGTTCACGGCCTTCCAGCTCCAGGTGCAACTGCCGCCCAACCCCATTCGAAGGCTGGACAACGCACTCACGGCTTCGCAGAAAGCGGCGAGCGACTTCTACTTCGGAAGCCGCCGGGTGGACGGCATCGCGATTGGCGATGACAACGGGTTCAATTGCAATGGCTGCCACACGGTTGACGGTGCGCGGGGCTTCTTCGGCACGGACACCCGTTCCAGCTTCGAGGGCATCAGCCAGATCATGAAGATTCCCCACGTGCGGAACATGTACACGAAGGTTGGCATGTTCGGCTTCCCGGACAGCAGCTTCTTCCTGCACCCGGAGACGGGGCAGTTGGGTGACCAGGTTCGCGGCTTCGGCTTCACGCATGACGGCGCGGTGGACACCATGTTCCGCTTCTTCAGCGCCATCGTGTTCTCCAACACCAGCATCGGTGGGCCCCTCGTGGGCTTCCGGAACGACACCGAGCGGCGCCAGATGGAGGACTTCATGCTGGCGGCGGATACCGACCTGGCGCCGATTGTCGGCCAGCAGGTGACGCTCACGGCATCGAATGCCGCCAACGTGGGGGCGCGCATCGACCTGCTGATTGCGCGAGCCCGAGCACAGTTCACGTCGAAGGTGCTCGGTGGCGCGACCTACGAGGCCGACGTGGTCGCGAAGGTGGCCGTGGGCAGCCGGGTGAAGGGTTTCCTGTACGAACGGGGTCCCGGGACCTGGAAGCCCGATGACGGCAGCGCGAACATCTCCACCGCGGCGCTCCGAGCGCTGGCGAACACCGCGGGGCAGGAGGTGACCTTCACCGCGGTCCCTCCGGGCTCTGGTACGCGCATCGCGCTCGACCGGAACCTGGACGGCAGGCTCGACGGCCAGTAGCCGGCGACTTGGTTCCGTGTCGCCCGAGGCATCGGTCATTCATCCTACGGACGGATGGCCGATGTCTGTAGAAGGGCGTGTCCCATAATGTCCTCCGCCGTGGACACACGCGCCCTGACGGAACGCCTCACCATCGCGACGCCCTGCGAGATGCGCTGGGAGGACATGAAAGGGGATGCACGTGTCCGGCACTGTGGTGCCTGCAGGCTCTCCGTCCACAACCTGAGTGAGATGACCACGCTGGAGGTGGAATCACTGCTCCAGCCCGGTGGAAGCGTCTGTGTCCGGCTTTACCGCCGGCCGGATGGGACCGTTGTCACGGGGGATTGCCGTCGCATCTGGAGCCAGCAGCGAGAGGAGGCGGTCACGCTCCTGGGCACGGCGGCGACCGTGGTGGCCGCGTTCTCATTCCTCGTCTTGATTGGCTTGCTGACGATCACCCTCTACGGCGACCACATCCGGCGCATGTTCGGCAGTGCCACCGCGGGAGCCTTGCCGGCCACGTTGCCGCCCGCCGTGAGCGCGCCTTCCCCCTTGCTGGGGGGGCATAGGGCACCATGACCAGCGGGCAGCCGAGGCGGCCGGCTGTCAGGGCCGTTGAGGCGGCACTCTGCACGCGGCATGTCCCATGATGATGTCGCCGTCGACGGTGCTCGTGGGCGTCGGCGTCCATCCGGATGCAAGCCGGGCATCGAGGAGCTCATCTGCGCTGGGTCGGTGGTCCCACACGGAGACCGAAGTGACTCCGCCCAGTCAGGTCGTGTCAAAGACGAGGTAGCTGCCTTCCATCCACGGCATCACTACGTCGTGGGTGAACTCGTCCTGGACGATGACCTCCGTGACATCGCGCGGCGGCGAGCTCGCGAAGCCCCATCGCACGACGTCCTGGAGCAGCGTCAGGGACGCCAGCTCCTTTTCCAGGGCGGAGCGCGCTTCCTGAGGTAGCGAAGCCCGGTCGGTCAGAGGCACCATGGTGTCAGCCTACCTCGGAGTCGCATCAGCGGGCAGTCAGTCGGACTGCTCCTCGGGGGCCATGGCGCGGGTCTGCACCGTCCGGCTCTCCGTGGGTACCCACAGACGGACGCGGAAATGGTCGTGCCACCGGGAGAGCACGGCCTTCACCTGCTCACCCTTGAAGGCCGATTTCACCGGACCATGAATGCATGTTCTGCCCTAGAACCGGTGTACCGCCGTGAGCCTCACGACGGGATGCAGCGTCTGCGTTGTCTCGACGGTGCGCTCGGGCGTCGAAAGCAGACACCAGGAGAACAGCGTGCAGGTCGCGGAGCGCGGCAGCTCGGTCTCCTGCCGGAGGTGGCTGAACCCAGCGCCGCCCGCCAAGGCGATATGCCACTGGTTGCCCAACTGCTGCGAATACCCGACCAGTCCGCTGACGGAGGCGCGGAGCTTCGACACATCGTCATCCGCGTCGAAGAAGGTGCCATCGCCCTGGACGGACAGGAAGGGGCCCTGGAAGGGCCTCCCGGTCAGATAAACACGGCCGCCAGCCTGGAGGCCCGTCGCCTTCAGGTTCACGCCCACGTGCCCGCCTGCGAACACCGAGATGAACGGTGACAGGGGCTGCTCGATGTCCACGATGAAGGCCATCGACGCGGGGGAGACGGAGTCCACCGAGAGCGAGTGCACGCCCAGGGCCGCCGCGCTGCTCAACCTCTGGGTTCCCCCATGGACAGCGGGAGGCGCGGAATGGGGTGCGACAGTCGGTTCTTCCTGGGCGTGCGCGAGCATCGGCGCGGACACGAGGCCAGCAAGAGCACGGACGCGAAGGGCGCTGAGATTCATGTGCACATACCCATCAAGGGGCATGCCAATGCGAAACCCCATGAAATAACAGAAGGCCGTGTCAGCCACTGTGCATGCAATTGCACAAGTGCGAAGCCGTGCTCGCGGCTTCAGGGGCTCCGTCGGAGGTACCGGTCCAGGAAGGAGAGGATTCTGACGGAGGTCTCCGCTTCGCTCTTCGTGCTGCTGAAGCCATGGCCATCATTGGGGAGGACGAAGTAGTCGACGGGCACGCCGTTCTTCCGGACGGCCTCGACGAGCGCGTCCGTCTTGGCCTGGGGCACGCGCGGGTCGTTGGCGCCCTGGATGACGAGCAGGGGCCTGCGAATCTTCTCCGCATGGAACAGCGGGGAGATTTCTCGAAGCATCGCTTCCTGCGTCTGGGGGTTGCCCAGTTCCTGGTAGAGTGCCTCGCGCAGGGCCTCCTTGTGGGGCGGCAGCTCTCGCAGCGCGCTCAGCCAGTCTGAGATGCCGAACGCATCCACGCCCACGGCGAAGACGTCGGGATGGAACGCCAGCGCCGCGAGCACCATGTATCCGCCGTAGCTGGGGCCCAGGATGCCCACGCGCGCGCCATCCACGTAGGGGAGGGCGGCCAGGTACTTCTTCGCCTCGACGCAATCCTGGAGCGGCGCCTTGCCGTGCTGCTGGTCATCCGCCGCGAAGAACGACTTGCCGTAGCCCTCGCTGCCCCGGTTGTTGACGGCGAGCACCACGTAGCCGTGGTGGACGAGGAACTGGAAGAAGCTGCTGTAGCCCTTGGAGGACTGTCCTCCCGGTCCCCCATGGACGAAGACGATGGCGGGGGCGCGCTGCTTCGCGGTGGCCTGATGGGGCTTGTAGAGCAGCGCCGGAATCTCCAGCCCGTCGAAGGACTTGAAGCGCACCCGCTCCGACTCCACCAGGTGCTGGGTGTCCAGAGCCCGGCCCAGCGTGTCGGTCAGCCGGGTGAGCTTCTTCGTCTCGAAGTCGTAGACGTACAGGTTGCCGGGCGAGCGGTCTCCGTCGACGTGGAAGGCCATGCGCTTCTCACCGCGGGACAGACTCACACCGGAGATCGCCCCCTCTGGAATCCCTGGCAGGGACACGCGCCTGCCGGCCTTCACGTCGTGGACCCGAAGCGTGGTGCGGCCGTCCTCGTTGACGCGGGTGATGCGCCACGCGCCGCGTCGCGAGAACACCGTGGAAAGCACGTCCCACTCCACCTGCTCCACCAACTCTCGCTTCCGGGTAGCGAGCACGTGGCGCTCCACGCGAATGAACTCGGAGCCCTCGTTGGTGAGCAGGTACAGCGCGGAGGACGCCGGGTCGAAGGTCGCCGCCTTCCAACTGACCGAGCCCTCGTGCGCGGTGAGGTGCCGACGCTGCTGGGTGGCGAACTCGTAGAGGTAGACGTCGCTGTCGGACAGCGTCCGTGACTTCTCCAGCGCCAGCCACTTCTCGTCCGGGGAGAGGGCGCCGGGCACATGCTCGCTATCGCCCGCGTAGAGCAGGGTGCGGGCATACGTCTTGGCGTCGTAGCGGTAGAGGTCCTGGAAGCGTGCGTCGCGCTCATTGGTGAGGACGTAGAAGGCGGCGCCGTCCTGGCTCCAGCCGAAGAAGGACGCGCGGTGCTCGTCGCCCGGCGTGAGGTCCTTCTCCTGGCCGTCCAGCGTGCGGACGTAGAGGTGGACGAGTTCGTTGCCTCCCGAGTCTCGCGTGAAGAGGACGCGGTCATCGGTGGGGAAGTAGGCGACGGCGATGGAGGCGTCCTGGGTGGAGCGGGTCAGTTGCGTGGGCTTTCCGCCCGTCACCGGGACGGAGAAGACATTGAAGACGCCGGTCTCGTTCGACGAGTACAGCACCCGCTTCTCATCCGAGGAGAAGGACGCACCGAGAACGGAGGTCGTCTCCATGAACTGCTCGACGGTGTAACGCTTTTCCGGGCCTGGGGGCCTGGTCGCCCCGGCGCGGGGAGCGGACAGCGCCAGTGAGGGAAGGACCACGACGGCGACAAGGGCTCGCGTGAGGGTGGACCAGGAGGTCATGGGGGTTCCACAAGTCGGGCGGTGGAGCAGGGGCGTGCAAGAGACTGTGGCGTGATTGGGGGCGGGAGACGAGTTTCCAGATGGAAGGCGTGGCACCGCGCCAGGAGGAGGGCTCAGCGCACACCCCTTGCCTGCGTCGGGTGCGAGGTTGGCTCCGGCGCACAGCCGCCGGTCCCAACTGCTCCGACGCGGGAAGGCGCTGCGAAGCGGCGGTGGCACCCGCGTAGGCGGCGCGCCAGGACGCCGCTGTCAGGAACGGACCGGCCCGGGCTCGCGTCCTCAGAGGAAGCGGGCCTCTGCACCGGTTTTGCACTGACATCCAGGCTCACCAGTGGAGGAGGTTCCCATGCGATGGATGCGCACGTTGACGTTGGGTGTGTTGGCGATGTCGGGCGGTTGTACCGAGAGCAAGGTGGCGGAGGACCAGGACATCGTCCTGAGTGGACGACTCGTTGACGAGGCGGGCGCGCCGCTCTCGGACGCGCTGCTGAAGCTCTACCGGAGTGAGAACTCCGCGTGCGCGTTCGCTGCCTTCTCGTCGAGCTGGAGGTCGGTGAAGACCCGCGTCGATGGCACCTTCGAGGTCGACCTGCTGGGGGCGGACACCCGCAACGGGAGCATCGCGCGTTGCTTCGTGGCCCGCTCGCCCGAGCAGTCCCAGGGAAGGCGCGTTTCGGCCTTCTTCCTCATCCAGCAGTCGGAGGTCGCGCTGCCCGTCATCCAGGAGTGGACCGGCACGATGACGGCCACCGCGCAGGCGCAGGGCGTGAGCGTGGGCTTCCGGCCGCTGTCCGCCACCCACGGTGCCGGGAACAATGAGCACGTGCTGTCCCTCCACCCGTCGAGCGCCAGGGAGGCCTGGCAGGTGCTCAAGGCCACCTCGCCGGTCCTCCTGAGCGACTACGTCCTCGAGGACGCGGAGGGGCTCAAGGCTTCCATCATCACGACGCGCGATGTGAATGCGGGGGGCGTGACGGTCGGTCTCACCTATACCAGCGATGACGTTGTCCTGCCTCGCCGCGCCCTCGTCCCGGCAAGCCGTGGCGCGGCGTGCACCTACCTGAACGCCGAGACGCCCTGCCGCGTCACCAACGGCGACCTCGGCGGGATTGTGCTCTTCCAGGAGGGCGTCCGTGAAGTCGCCGTGCAGCTCTCGCGGCCCGTGGTGCCTCGCAAGGCCGTGCTGCGCAACTTCGGGGTGACGGGCACCATGAGCGAGCTGGTGCTGGAGGGAAGCGCCGACGGCGCCCAGTGGATGCCCCTGGCCAACTTGCTCGATGGCGCCAGTGTGCAGTCCTTCATGGAAGTGGACCTCACGGGCACGACACCGGTGTCGCAGGTCCGTGTTCGGGCCACTCCGCAAGAGTCGGTGGGCGCGTTGCGCTCGCTGGGGCAGCTCTCGCTCTTCGAGGAGTGACAGGACCGCGGCCAGGGTTCTTCGTTTCTCGGTGAGGGAAATCGGGGCTCGGCTCCGTTCAGGGGAGTGACGGCGAATGAGCGCCGTCCTTCCTCACGGAGTTCCCGCTATGACGTTGCCCCGTTCATTCCGAGCGCTGGCCTGCACTGGTGCCCTCTCCCTCCTGGGGGCATTCCCCGTATGGGCGGCGCCCACCGAGTCGTCCGGACCGCGCGAGATTGCCCGCATCGGGACTTCTGACAGCCATGTGCTCTGGCTCGAGGGAGAGGGGGGCGCGGTCAACGTGGCCGTCATCGCCCAGTATCCGCGGCGTCCGCTCGTGGCCCCTCGGTTCTTCCAGACACACTCGGCGGCGGAGGTGTTCCTGGCCGTGGCACCCGAGGGGCACGCGCTGCCCCCGGCCCTGGCGGACCACGCGCTCGTCGCGATGGATGAGGGCGAAAGAGCGCAGCTCCGGCGGCAGAACGAGGCAGAGCTTTCCGCCTTACCGACCACCTTCCCCGAGGAGCCTCGCTCGCTCACCGGGAGCTGCTCGGCCTCGAACCGCGCCTGGGCTGCCTCCGTCTATGGGGACCCCACCTGCGGGGACCCAAGCCAGGAGGTCATCCACACGGCCTTCACGAGCGACTACTACTGCAATTCCCCGGACTGTGACTTCCCACTCGGAAGTGAGGACGGCTATCAGTGCTCCCCTCAATTGCTCGCCTGCGACAAGGTTCGGGGCACCGCGACGCGAGTCCGTCTGCGCGCCACCAATTGGAACGGGGCCCTGTCATTCAATCATCCAGGGCACTCCATGCACTTCGCCGTGCTGAACTGCGCGGGCAATGGGCCGGTGACCTTCAACTTCAGCCGAGGCACGGGGGCCGACAGTGTGCAGCTCAACCCTGGACAGATGGGGAACGTCAAGCTCGGGGCGCACATCGCTCCGGCCCTCGCCGCCACGCGCGTCACCATGGGCCGGTGGACCGAAGGCCTGCCCGCGAGCGGCTCCTCGTACGTCTCCAACGCCATGTCGGTGGCCGACAATTCTGGCACGGCGGACGCCGTGCTTGCCTGCGGAGACATCATCACCCGCTACACCATGTCGGACCTGACCGTCCCCGCCTGCCACAACTACGCTGACCTCGCGCTCTGCAACGGCACGAACTGCAGCAACGCTTGCTATTACACTTGGTAACGGGAGGGCTGCTCCGCCCCCGCTTCCGGACGGACTTGCTCCGGGCGAGGGCAAGCTGCTAGGGCACGCGCCCGTCAATGACCAAGACCTCCTTCGGGCGAGCACTCCTCCCGCTGTTGCTGTGCTGTTTGTTCACCACCGCTTGTTCTTCTGAGGGGCCCGTGGGCCCCCAGGGGCCGGCGGGACCGCAAGGGCCGCAGGGCCCCTCGGGCGGACCTCCGGGGCCGCAGGGCCTCGCGGGTCCGCGTGGAGAGCAGGGCCTGACGGGCCCACGAGGCCCGATGGGCGTGGAAGGCCCGCGCGGCGTCATGGGCCCCCAGGGCTCGCAGGGGCCCAAGGGCGACACGGGCGAGCAGGGCCTGCCTGGCGCGACGGGGGCGCAGGGCCCCCAGGGGCCCCGGGGCGACACCGGGCCGGCGGGCCCCATGGGCCCTGTGGGGGAGTCGCCGGAGATCTGCACGCCGGGAGAGTTCTTCTGCGAGGGAACGAGGCTGTGGGCCTGCACGCGCTCGGGTACGGACGCCGTGCTGAACACGAAGTGTGCGGGTGGCACGACGACGAATCCCACGGGGTGCTTCACGACTGCCTGCGCCCCCGGCGACGCCGCGTGCTGCCGCACCGAGAGGCCCACGTGTCAGTGGAGCATGAGCCGCCCCATCAGCAGCACGGGCGCGGGCTACGAGAACACAAATGGCGGCTTCGTTTCGCCTGACCGTTCCTACTGTTACGCGCCCTCAAGCTGCCTCTCGACGGATACCTTCACCGTGCAGATGGGAATCACGGGCAATGAGAGCGTCACCTGTGGCGCGGTCTTCTCGACGCTGATTATCCGGTTGCCCCGGCCCATGACGGCGCCGGGGCAGGTCTTCACCTTGCCGACCTCCAGGGTGTCGCTCTCCCTGTTCGCGGATGAAAACGCCCGAGCCTGCTCGAACTGGACGGGCACCGTGACCTGGCATTCCGAGGTCCCGTCTTGGAGCGTCAGCGTCAACGCGACCTGCTCGGAGACGGGCAAGAGCCACATCCAGCTTGTGGGCAGCTTCAGCGGCGACACCTGAGCCTCCCACGGCCCGCCCACGCCCTGTCCTCACCCGGCTGGGCGTGGCTGTTGGACGCTGGAGCCGCGTGGTCCAGACGTCATGCAAGGGCAGGACCGCACGGGGCGATTTCCCCGGGATTCCGAGCTCGCGGGCGGACCTTTCCTCCACGCCGCAACCATCTCTCGCCTCGATGAGGGAATCAGGGCGTCAGGCCGCTTGAGTCATGGCCCCCACGTTCATGGGCGGCCTTTGCTCGCGAGGTCCACGATGCCTTCCGTGTTGCGTCCGTCCTGGGTGCTGCTTTCCTCCTGCGTCCTGTTGCTGTCCACGCTCTCCGCCTGCGACGAATCCGACCCCGCTCCTGATGCAGGCACCTGGCTTCCCGAGGACTCGGGGTCGCCGGACTCCGGCGCTCCCGATGCGAGCGCGGAGGCGCCGTGGGATGGCGGCTACACCGTGCTGGAGGAACACGGTGACTGGATTGACCGGGGCCGTTACTCGCCATGCGACTTCAATCAGCAGGGAGACCCCACCACCATCCGGTGTGATGACCTGTCGCGCTATGACGTTTCGCAATGCTCGCCGGAGGCGCTCTCCCAGGTGGCGCAGCACGGCATCTACCTGGCCGACATGCGAGGTGAGCGCCTGCTGTCTGACGGAGGGAGCCAGATTACCCCCGACTTCACCACCTACCAGCTCTTCTCCGACGGAGGGACGGACACGCTCAACGGCCAGCCGTTGCTGACGCGGAACACGGACGGCGGGAGCTTCTTCGTCGTTGGCAGCCGCACCAATCCCTTCAATGGGGCCGTCACTGTCACCGCGCTCGCCGGCTGCCAGGTGCCCTCACCCGGCATCATCACGGGCTGCTACGCCCGCTGCACCAACGGAAGGTTCAGCCGGGCGGGCACCTTCGAAGCGTGGCGCATGCCCTCACAGCGAGGGGAGGGCGAGTCCTCGGGCGGGCTGCGCCTCATCTCCGAGTCCCCCGTCGCACTGGGGGATGCCGTGGACGTCTATGTCACGAAGAACCACGCCTACGTCGTCTCCATCGACGACCTCGGCGGCATCGGCAACGGCGGGCTCACCGTCTTCGACGTGAGTGACAGGGCGCACCCCATCTTCAAGGCCTCCATCAGTCTGCCGGGGGACTCGAGCTGGAATGGCGTGTGGGCCAAGGAGGATGCCCTCTACATCGCCGGAAACCGCGCGGGCGTCGTCGTCTATGACATCTCCAACCCCGCGCAGCCAGAGTACGTGCGCCACCTGCCCGCGGGGCAGGGGGCGCACACCGTGCTGGTGGATGGAAACCGGCTCTATGCGATGTCGCCCGGCGAGGTGACCTATGTTCACGACGTCACCTCGCCGCTGGCGCCCGTCCTGCTCCAGCTCATCACCGTGCCGTCCGAGTTCTCCTCGGGGGGCGCGCACGACGCCTTCGCGTACGAGGGCCGGCTCTACGTCAGCAATGGCTTCGGTGGTTACTCCATCATGGATGTCACCGACCTCGACAACGTGCGGCACCTGGGCCAGTACGTGCACGGCTTCAACGCCTACGCGCACCACAGCGCCGTGGGGACCTTCGCCGGGCGCACCATCGCCTTCGAGGGCACGGAATTCAATGGCAGCCACCTGCGCGTGCTGGACGTCACCGACCCGGCGAACATCGTCAAGATGGGTGAGTTCCGTCTCAGCCCCGTCACGTCCATCCACAACCTGATTCTGAAGGGCCACCTGCTCTACATCGCCTGGTATCACGAGGGCGTGCGCGTGTTGGATGTGTCCAACCCCACGAAGCCGCGCCAGGTGGCGCACTACAACACCTTCCGTGAGAGCGACCCCGGCCGCACGGACAACCTTTTCGAGGGCACCTTCGGCATCCGAGTACCCGGCGACGGGTACGTGTACGCCGCCGACTCCGTGCGCGGTCTGCTCATCCTCAACGAACTCTGAGCGTCCCACGGCGTCGCTGGAGCAGTGGGGCTGTGAGGTCGCGCCTCAGCGGGCCGCGGCCTTGGCGCGCTCGACCTGGCGCGCCCGGGCACAGCCTTCGTTGACGCCCAGGTCACACGCCTTCTTCAGGTCGGACAGCGCGGACTTGAGGTCCCGCAGGTGGTAGTGCGTCCCGCTGCGCTCCATGTAGGCCAGCCCGTGGTCGGGATTGCGTTCGATGAAGGCATCCCAGAGCGGAAGGATTTCCTTGAAGCGCCGCTCGCGCGCCAGGGCGTAGTCCCGTTGCTGCACGGTGCGGAAGTCCTCCGCCCCCTCGCCTTGCTTCTCCTCGGCCCGCGCCTCCGCCTGCTGTGGAGATTTGACGACCCATGCGCGCCGCCGTGCCACCTCGGGGTTGCCTGGAGCGAGCTCCCCAGCCAGTTCCAGCAGGCCCAACGCTTCCTCGCGGCGTCCGGCCTTGTGCGCCTCCCAGGCGTCGTAGATGACCCCCTTCACCACGTGGTCCCGCAGGGCCCGTCCGTCCGAGTCCGTCGCGTCCAACCGCAAGGCGTGCAGGAGGTCCTTGCCCGCGGGTTCCCACTTCCGGCTGTTGGAGAAAATCCGAGCCCGTTCGAAATAGACGGACGCACGAGCGGGCCGCAGGGCCACGGCCCGGTTCGCCTCCTCCAGCGCGGCGTCCAGGGCCTTGGTGCGGCGCAGTTGCTTCGCCCGAGCCAGCCTGAACTCCCAGTAGTCGCCGGCTGACAGTGCCTGGGCGAGCAGGACCAGTCCCTGGTCGTTCTTGCCCTGGACCACTAGGTCGTGTGCGCGGTCAAAATCGGCAAAGCCGCGCAGGAAGCCCACCTTGGGGTGAGCAAGGCTCTGCGCCTCGGCGAAGGCGTCCATCTTCTCGTAGGTGCCGCCCCAGCGGGGGGCGAGTCCGTGGAGATAGACGGCCCGGACGTCCGCACACGTGGGGCACTGCTCCATGGCGCGAGTGTAGGCGCGCTCGCGAGCCTCATCGTCGCCCAGCGCGTTCGCCACGTAGATGAGCGGCCGCGCCGCCGCGACCGCCTTCGGCTGGAGCGACCACGCTCGGACGAGATCGGGCACCGCGCGTTCGAAGGCCTCATGCATCCCGGCGAATTCCTCCTTCGCCGTTGCCCCCACGGTCTTCCCCCCGCGGCGCAGGTATCCCACCGACACCCAGTGGGTCCCCCTGGCGAGGTAGGGCGCGAAGGAGCGCGGTGACGCTTCCACCCAGGCGTCGAGGAGCTCCGTCGATTCGGAGGAGCCGTTGCCGAGCGCCAGGATGCCGTCGGTCATCCAGTGCTCGTCCTGGGGGTTCGACTCCATGCCCCACTGGAGCTGCTCGACCGCCAGCGTCAGCTCCTCGAACTGGCGTCGGAGCAGGAGCGAGCGCAGTGCCACCCCGTCCACATGCCCTTGGGGGACTTTACCCTCCTCGCGCCCGGCAGGCGTCACGACGGGAAGCCCTTGCGGCGCGGGGCCGGGGGCAGGTGTCAGGACGGGCTCCTGGCGTGCCGCGATGCGCGCTTCGACTTCGGCGCTCCGCGTTGCCCGTGAAGCAATCACGGCAAGCCCGGCGCCCAGGCCCATGACGAGGACTCCCGCGCCGAGCGCGGTACGAAGAGATGGCATTGAGCCTGGCATCCTACTCAAGACAGGCCGCTGCGTGACTTCCCGGCCGTCTTCTGGACAGGGACCGTGGACCGGGGCAGATGTGTGCATACCGATGGCCTCCCGTCCGCCCTCCGTCCGTGCCTCCTCCCCCCGGACGCAGAAGACGAAGCAGCTCCCTGCCGGCGCCCGGCGCGCCGTGAGGAAGGATTCCAGTCCGGGCTGGGGCCGCTGGATGTTTGGCGGGTGGCTGCTGTTCGTCGTCTGGCTCAGCGTGGAGTACGTGCGGCTGCCCGACGTCCGCGCGCTTCAGACGCAGAACCCGCGCACCACCGCGCTCATCACGCAGCGGGCCGAGGAGGCGCTGGCGGAGGGGAAGAAGCCCCGTGTACGGCAGGCCTGGGTGCCTCTGGAGGCGGTGGCGCCGCATGCGTTGGATGCCGTGCTGAGCTCCGAGGACGCGCGCTTCTACAAGCACGAGGGCGTGGATTGGATCGAGGTGGAGAACGCCCTCGAACAGTCCGTGCGGAAGGCGCGCCTGGGCCGCGGCGCGTCCACGCTCACCCAGCAGTTGGCCAAGAACCTCTACCTCTCCACGGACCGCAGCCTCCTGCGCAAGGGCAAGGAGTTGCTGCTCGCCCGCCAACTGGAGACCCATCTGTCCAAGCAGCACATCCTCACGTTGTATGTGAATGTGGTGGAGTGGGGAGAGGGCGTGTACGGCATCGAGGCTGCGGCGCGTGAGCACTTCGGTACCTCGGCGCGGGCGCTCTCCGTGGCACAGGGGGCGATGCTCGCGGGAATGCTGCCCGCCCCACGCCGCTGGCTGCCCGCCCAGAAGCCCGAGACGCTGCGTATCCGGGCTGGCGCCATCATCGGGAGGTTGCAGCGCGAGGGCCGCATCACCGCGACGCAAGCCCGCGAGGCTCAGGCCGAACTCTCGCGCTTCTTCGGCGAAACCTCCGTGCCCGGCTCCGTGGTGGAGGCCATCTCCCGGCTGTCCTCGGAGAGCTGAGTCGCGGACCCGGTCAGGTGAGCCTCGAACGATGGGGACCGTGCTGCGGGGGCCTCCCGCTACCTCGGCGTGTTGATGAGCGTCAGCCGGTGTGGCTCCGGCGTCGCCCAGTTCTGGGGGCTGTTTCCAGACAGCGAAACCCCGTCGAGGAGCACGTTGCTGTCGAAGAAGTAGAGTGCCCCGCCCTCTGGTGCCCTGTTGTTACGGAACTCGCCGCCGCGGAACGTCCATTGATTGCTGGCCGGGAGGTGCGCGGTGTTGACCGCGCCGCCCACGCCTCCGAACTGGGTTCGCGGACCGGTGCATTCGTTGTCGTGGAAGATGTTCCCGGTGGCGACACCCGAACTGGTCGGCGCAATCAGCATCAGCGCGCCGCCGAACGCGGGCGCCTTGTTGAAGCGGAACTCGTTGTGGTTCAGGTTCACGTTCGCGCGTGAGCCAATCCAAAGCGCACCACCGGCGTTCTCGGAATAGGAGCCCTCCGCTCCCGCGCCGTTCTCGCCGTCGATCTTGTTGCCGTACTCCAAGATGCAGTGTTCCAGGAAGTCCGACCCGGCGTCCGACGTCGCCGCCAGGCGCAGTCCAGCCCAGCCTCGGGTGGGATTGTTGGCGGTGAAGACAATGGGGCTGGCCGCGGTGCCCTGCGCGGTGATTCGCCCATGCACGGCGAGCTTGTGGTGTCCCATGAAAATGAGGTGGACGCCGGGCTCGATGGTGAGCCGGCTCCCCGCGGGCACCGTCAAGTCATCGGTCACGCGATACGGCGAGCCCGCGCGCGTCAGTGTGCGCGTCGTGAGACTTCCGGAGAGATTCGTCCCATCGGACGTGCTCACCGCGACCGTGGTGCTCGCGGTGGTGCTGCCGCTCTCGTTGGTCGCCGAGAGTGTGTACGTCGTCGTCGCTGTCGGGCGGACCTGCACCGACCTTCCGGTCACCTCACCCACGCCGTAATCGATGGAGATGTCCTGCGCGCCGGTGACTTCCCAGGACAGCTCGGCGGACACGCCCGGAGCGATGGTCGCCGGGTTTGCTTCGAAGCGCAGGATGTTGGGGCGGTCCGGGACTGGATCCGGCGAACTGCAGGCGGTGGCGACCGCGACCACGGACGAGAGGGCCAGGACGAAACGACGCGAGTGGAGCATGCGCCCGTTCTATCTCAACGGAGGCCCGATAACCGGGATGGGAAATGGGCCCCCACGCGCCGTCCCAAGGCCGTGAGGCCTGCGACGAACGGTCAGAGTGAGTGACTCAGTATTCACGTGTAGACGTCATGGCCCGCGGAGCCGCTGTAGGTCCTGGACCAGGCGTCATGTCTGTGAATCAACATCCAAGAGCCAGCGGGTTCTCCTGGCAGGCCTACATCCACGTCGCGTCACACCGGGGACACATCGTGGCGCGCTCATACTCCTCTCGCGGGCCCTCGAAGCCGCAGGCGTAGCAGGTTCGCAGTGTCTTCAAGACATGCGCTGCCATGGCAGGCGTGGGCTCCGTGCTCCAACTGGGCGCGGCACTGGCGGCGGGGAGGGCCATCCCCGGCTCCCAGACGAGCTCGCATTGCAGGTCGGACAGTGGTTCCAAGGGGCCGTCGACCACGGCTGCGATGAAGGCTGTCGGAAGCGTGGCCGCCGCGTGGCGCTTCACAGCCAGGCTGCCCGGTGAAACCTGGGGTCCCATCTTCATGTAGGCGGTGACACTCAGGCCCCCAGACATCACGGTGTTGAGCAGCGATTCACCGAGGTCGATTCCCATGGAGACCTCGCTCGACACCGCCTTCATGTCACTCTCCTTGGGAATCTCCAGGGTGTCGAAGAGCTTCCACGCGGGCCGCACGCGTCCGGCGTTGGGGTGAAGACTCGACTCCACCTGGAAGTGGACTTCATCGAACTCCGGGGGCAGCTCGAGCGGAAGCCGCCACCGCACCACGCGGCCTCCCGCAAGAGGTGGCAGCGGGAACTGGCCCAGCATCCGGTGCGCGGAGCCCTGTTTCTGCCTGCCCATCACCAGCACGGACGACGGGGTGGTGGCGAGGGGCTCGAAGGCAGCCTGGAACCACACGACGGCGGTGGCCTGCCCGAGTGGATTGCGAATCACGGGCTCCACGTGCAGGTGGACGGAACCGAACTCTCGGGGTGGACGTCCGACGTGGTCGAGGACGTCCGCGTAGAAGTCATCCATGCCGCGCATCCTCGCCGAGCCAGCGGCGTACGGACAAACGGCTTCGGCTTCAAGACGATGGGCCATTTCCAGGATGGGCTGGCGCTGGTCGTGGAGAGTGGGAAGTTCGGCTTCGTGGACGAGTCCGGTGCGTGGATGGCGGGATGAGGGGCGGCCTCTGACAGCCTGGCCGTGCCCCGTCACGGCGTCTCTGGGAATGGTATCCAAGCGCCGGGACTGGCGCTCCGCCCTTGGACGCCCCGGCCCGCGCAAGTAGGCCAGAACACGGGCGGGGAGGGCTGGTCCAACGGCTGCACCGGGAGCGGGACCCCTTTCACCTGAAGGTTCATCCCATGCTGCGCTTTGTCTCCTCCGCTCTTGTCGTCGTCCTGTCCACCGGCTGCGCCAGCTCGACGGTGATTCGCTCCAGTCCCAGCGGCGCGAAGGTCCGGTCGCGCTCGGGCGAAGTGCTCGGCCGGACGCCGTACGAGTACAGCGACTCGGCCACCGTCAACAACACGGAGAGCTTCACCTTGGAGTTGGACGGCCACGCTCCCGAGTACGTCACCATTCGACGCGATCAATGGAGCGGGGCGCGCACCGCGGGCGGCATCGTCGGAGGACTGTTCGTCTTCCCCGTCTTCGCCACCCTGTTCTGGGCGGCGGACTACCGGGAGTCGTACCACGTAGAGCTCACCGCGCTGCCCGACAGCGAGCCAGAAGCGCCCGCGCCGCCTGTCCGGGCGCGCCGCACGAGCAGCGAGAAGTCGCCCACCTCCCGTCGCTGAAGGGGACATGGTGGGCGCATGCGCGTCGTCCTCGATGTCCTGATGACAGTTGTCCGGGCCCTGGTGTCTGCCGTCACCAGGGCCCGCGTATCGCTCGCGAGGTGTCTCCCTCCAACTCCTTGAAACCACAGGGAGGCATTGGCCACATCGTTCGACATGGGCATGGCACGTCGGCTGCAGTGGGACAGGCCATCGCTGTACTGACCCTTCCACCGACCTTCCGAGGAGCCTCCCATGTCCCCCCGCCGCATCGGTTCGACCCCGCCCCGCTCCGCGACGCTCCCTTCCTCCAAGCTGCCCCAGTCCAAGCTTCCGGCGCGCGCGTCCACGCTCCCCGCCTCGACGCCCACGGCGACGCCCACGAAGCCTGTGGCGACCGCGGTGACGGCCACCAAGCCCACGGCGAGCCCTCCTGGAGCGACTGCGCCGGCGGCCACGGACTCCAAGCCGCTGAAGCACCCGGGCATGCCCGAGGGGGCGCCTTCCTACAGCCCCTGGGAGCTGAGCACGGGCCAGGCGTCGAGCGTGATGGCAAGCGGTGGTGACAACAAGCTCACGGCGCCTCCGGCCGCGAAGCAGAAGCTGTTCGTCGACAAGCCGGGCAGCCCCTTCCAGAAGGACGTCTTCGGCGGAACGGTGAGCGGCAACGTGGGCTCGATGCAGGCCTCCACCTCGAGCTACAGCGGCAGTGGCGTGCACCATTACTCGGCCCAGGCGGAGCTGCGTGGGCCTCACGTCGGCTACGAACTGCAGAAGACGCACGCGGGCCGGCTGGGTGTGACCAGCGGCCAGGTCTCCGCCGAGGCCAACACTTTCAAGGCGCAGGCCCAGGCAGGTGTGTCGCTCGACAGGAACGAGCACGCCTACACGGCCGCGTTGATGGCCAAGGCGGAGACGGGAGTGGGCGTCACGGCGAGCGCGAGCCACGACTTCAACCGGCACGTGGGTGGGTACGTCAAGGGTGAGGCCAAGGCCTCCGCCTCCGCCTACGCCGAGGGCGTGGCCAGCCTGGACCCGAAGATGGGCACGGCGATGCTCTCGGGGCAGGTGGGCGCGGCCGCCACGGCGGGAGCGTATGTCACGGCGGGTGGCCACGTGGGCCGGCTGCATGGCTCGGTCACCGGGGGCGCGGTGGCGGGCGCGGCGGCCCAGGCGGGCGGCAAGCTCGGCCTGGAGAATGGCTTCCTCAAGCACTCCGCGGACGTCAACGCCGCCGTGGGCGTGGGCACCCACGTGAAGGCCGACGTGGCGGTCGACCTGCGTCACCACCTGAAGCCGGGCATTGCGGCGGGACTGCGCCCGGCGCTCGCTGGCGCCACGAGCGTTGCCTCGCCCGCGAGCACCATCGAGCCGGAGAAGTCGCGCGTCGAGAAGTTCTTGGCCAAGGCCTTCCACAAGGCCTGACATGCCCGCCGAGCGGCGGCCTCGATTCCCGCCGCCTCCACACTCAGAAGCTCAGCAATCTCATCGGGTTGCTGGGCTTTTTCTTTGCCCTCGTGTCCTTATGTTCCCCTGCGGCGTCCGCGGCGGCCAGTCCCGAATCCTGCGTCGTGGGTTCGGAGGAGGCAGGGGAGGAAAGCTCCTTGGCGGCATCGAATCGTCGGCGTGTGGCAGCGGGTGAGCGGGAGCGTGGAAGAGTTCACGCCTTGAGCGGGACGTCGCGCTGGGCGCATGCATTGAGGCGCTGTCATTCGTGGGGGATAGTCGCGCCGATGCTCATCGGGATTCCCGCACTCGACGCGACGGACTGGTCACGGCTGGTACATGCCTATGGCCGCGCCACTGACACGCCTGAACACCTTCGTGCCCTACTCACCGAGGACGCGCGGGCCCGCGGCGCAGCCATGCAACACCTGTGGTCGGCCATCATCCATCAGGGCACCGTCTTCCCCGCGACGGCTCCGGTTGCGCTCGTGATTCTCGGGTTGCTCGACGACGCGAGGCTGGATGCGGGCGAGGAGCCCGTTCGCGCGGAGTTGCTCTTGTTCCTGGCGCGTGTGGTGGACGCCTTCGAGCGGAGCGGCGCGACGATGGAGGACCTGGAGTCGATGGCCCGGTTCGACCTGGGGCCGCTCCTGGACGCGGACGACGATGATGCCATCTACGAGGACGAGGACGCCTCGAACGCGCTCCATGCGCAGTCCGTGCTGGCGTGTGCCCGGGTGGCGCCGTTCCTGACCCGCTCACTGCTGGCCAACCTGGACCATCCGGATGCCCGGGTGCGGATGCACGCGGCGATGGCCGCCACCGCGCATGCCGCGTCACCGGCGTCGGACGTGCGGCCGGACGAACTGGTGGAACGGCTGACGGAGATGGCGATGCGGACGGTGGATGTGGCGGAGCGATGCTCCCTGCTCCTGGCGCTGGGAGAGCTCAACGTGTCCCTGGAGAACCTCCTGTCGGATGCGGAGCCCTCGGTGCGCCTCTGCGCGGCGATGGCTCCGTCCCTGGCACGGAGCGAGGTCGCGACACGCGAGTTGCGCACCGCGCTGGAGCAGCATGCCGCGCACATCAACGACTGGTTCCCGGTGAAGCCGCCGCAGCTTCCGATGCAGCCGCGCTTCACGGTCGTTCAGCGACTCCTGGAGCGCGTCCCCGACTTCGACCTCGTGGTGGACGCGGCCGTGGCGGTCGCGCGGACCACCAAGAAGTCCTGGGTGGACTTCGAGTGGGGCCCCCTCCTCGTCCACGCCTTTCCGAGTGGAGATGGGGTGGTGAGGACAGAAGCACAGCGGCGCTTCCTCGCCGCGCTCGTGGACACCTCGCACCTCTGGGACCCGCGCTTCGGCAACGCAGGGGGGCACTTCCGGAAGGCGGGGCTCCCCTATGAGCGCGAGGCGTGCGCGAGGCTCGTGAGCACGGCGTGAAGGGTCGGGCTTCCACGCGCCCCTCGGCTCGGAGGACGCGGTTTGCTCACCCGTCCGAACGGAACACGAGGTTCGCGCTCGCGGCGTGAGCACGCTCCGGCCTCGCGCTCCGTCCCGGAGAGCACCGGGACGGATGGAGGCCGTGTCGCCTGGCGCGACCTCAGGCCGTGTCGCCCTCGACGTAGAGGCGCTTGTGGTCGCGAATCTCCATCATGTGGAACGCGCCCGGGGCAGGAGCCTTGGCCTCGGGAGCATCCAAGCGCAGCTTCATCAGCCGCTCGTACTCCTCGATGGAGCCGCGCTCGCGCCGCGAGCGCGAACCTCTCGTTGTCGACGCCACCACCCGAGGCCGTGGCGTACTTCTCTGACCGAGGACTGACGCTGGAGCGGCAGTTGCGCATGCTCCATCTGTCGTCGCTCTCGTCCGTTGGCTTGTAAAGTGAGTCCATGGAGGAGGACCCGGAGTGGGTACGATGTCAGGGCATGGCCGGTCAGCCGTCATGGCGCGCCAGGTCACCAGTAGCGCCTCCCCGCGCTCCTTGCTGTCGTGAGACTTCCCATTGAGTCATTCTTCGGACGCCTCCAATCCCACGCCTGCCCTCCGCATCAACCCGGGCTTCGTGCTCGGCCAACTCGCTCGCGCGCTGACAATGTCCGCGGAGAGTCCCGACCCCGAAATCCGCGCACGCAGCACCGCGAAGGTGGCGCATTGGGGGAAGGTGCTCGAAGGCATCTTTTCTGGCGCGCTCGACGTCGGCTCTCGCACGCCCGTTGTGGACGCGCCCGCGTGGGCCACCCTGAAGGTGGTGACGGGGGGCTTTGCCACCGGAGAACTCCTCGCCGAAGGCCCCCTCTCGCCGCATGAGCAAGCGTGGCTGAATGAGCTTGGGCCCAGTGCCAGCCACAGCCCGCGCGCAGCACTCAACGCGTACTTCCTCAGTGAGGAGGGACTTGCGTTACTCGGGGAGATGCTGGCCACCGGGGCCTACCGCGTCGACGTCCCCGAGGAAGGTGCCTTCCTGGTCGCCGCATGGCTGCTGCGTCACGGCGCCGCCGAGCAGGCACGCACGATGCTCGAGGAATTGGCGCCCTTCTTCTCCCGGCTGCGGTTCTACCCGGTCCCCCACACGCCCTCCACCGAGGACGGGCTCCACGTCCATCTCCAGTCCGTGGCGGAAACCACGAAGCAACTCCAGCGGGTCCGCCTGCCCCTGGACATCGAGCGGGGACGCGAGTCCGCCGAGGTCTGGACCCCGCTGTACGACGAACTCGTCCAGTTGTTCCTCGAAACGCGAACCTCCGAAGGGGTCTGCCGGCACTTTCCTGCCACGTGGAGCGAACGCGGCTCGAAGCTGCTCGAAACGGTGGCGCGGGCCCGGGCGAAACACCTTCTTTGCAAGTGGCCCCACCACTCGAAGAGCCACTTCTCGAAGCTGTGCGACGTGCTCGCCCAGGCGGTGAAGGAGCCGGCCGCGTTGACACCGGGGCAACAGCGACGCGTTCAGCATGTCCTCGACGACATCGCCCGAGCGCGCGGGCTGCCCGGCAGTGACCGGTTGCATGCACTTCGTACGGCGCAGCAACGCCTCGCGTCGCGGCCGACACACCAGGACCTCGCGAGGGTCCTCGTGGCGCGACTTGGCGCTTACTCCAGCGGCGAGGGTCTCGATGACCTGGAGCAGGTGACGGCCTCGGTCACCGAGGTGGAGGCATCTCGTCAGGGTGTGGCCGCGGGCGCGGAGTTCCCTTCATCCCTGATACGAAAACTGGTGCGCTGCGCGAACGCATCGCTCGAGGACCTGATCGCACGAAAGGTCGTCACCTCCAGCGAGGTGCTGGCCAGGGTGCTCCCCCAGGTCTCCGCGCACGTGGCGGCACAGGGTGTGAATGACCCCGAACTCCGGCGGCTGTACGGGCATATCTACGCGGCTTTCCGCCGGCGGCGGTCCCTGCTGCTGCTCGACCTTCAATCGCAGGTCAAGCTCCAGGAACTGCCCTGGTGCCGCGCCATCGACGCCCACCGCACGCCGGACCTGGGCCAGCAGGAGGTGGCGGCCCAGACGTTCGAGCGCATCTCCTCGCTGGCCATCTCGGCGTTCCCCGCCGTGCTCATTCCCAACAAGTTGCTGCAAGAGTTGAGGGCGCTGGCGCAAGCGGCGGGACTTAAAGTCCCACTGGTGGAGGAACTGGCGGCGGACATCTTCATGAATGCGTTCTCGCCGAAGTTCGACGAGGCGGCACGACGTGCCGCGGCCTTCGTTCAAGGCAGCCTCTACGCGCGTTATTACGACATCCCCATGGAGCCATCGCTCCGGCTCGACGCCGCGCATCAGAAGCCGTCCCGCCGACAGCACGTCTCGGATTTCGCCCAACGCTGCCTGGCACGTGCCCATGCCGAAGGGCATCAGCCCCGCGGGGTCAGCGGCAACGGGATGGTTATCGAGCAGGCGCAAATCCTGACCACGCACAACCTCGCCGTCCTGTTCGACGCGCTGGGCCTCTCGCGGACGCTGTGCCCACAGTTGCCCGAACTGGCCCGCCGGTGCTTCGAGAGCGTGTGCCAGATGCTCCTGCGCAATGCCCCTCGCTACCAGCATCGGCTCCGCAACGTGAAGAACGCCGCCTACGCATGGCGGCAGATGGTGTTCTTCCTGTCGCTCCTCTCCCAATCGGAGCAGGAGGACTTTGGACATTGGGCTCAGCAGCACCTCGCCTCGCAACCGCGCCGAATCGCGGAACCGTTCGCACCAGCGCTCACGCGGCTTCTCGCGGCGATCGAGGAACAGGTTTCGCCACTGCCCGGCCGGGTGTTCCTTGGCTGGGCCGTTGGCTCACACTGGCTCCTGGGCGCCCCGCGACCTGAGCGCGGATCGGTATAGGCCACCGCGCCGCGGTACCTGGGATGGATGAGAGCGCGCACGCAGCGCCACGACGCGCGTGTGCACCCCGTCGTCTTGAATTGCAGGGGGACTACAGCAGGTCGACCGGAGGCGCCTTCTGCGTCATCTGCTGTGCGTAGTCCGACGCGTGGTCGCGCATGTACCCAATGGGATCCGGGAGCACGCCCAGGCCGTTCGTCCGCGAACGCCCGGTGTAGATGAGCTCTCCGCTCTCGTTGATGTAGTGGACGTAGAGGCCCGCCGTGCCGTCAGCGCCGAAGCGCTCGGTCTCCACGCTCCCGATCTGCGTCCCATCCGGGGCCAGGATCTCCTTCATGATGGGGGAGCGGTACATGTGCGCGACCGGGATGATGACCCCCTTGGCGCCGAACTGTTTCACGTACTCGGCCAGCTCCTTCTTCATTCGCGGAGGGACGACGAACTGGTCGGCTGCGATGTTCGGGAACGCGTCGCACCACTCGCTGTCCCCCTTCAACTTCTTCACCTTCACCTCGGAGGCGTCCTTGCTATACGCGCTCCAGAGCGCTGGCGCGAGGTAGTCCTCGATGTTGCGGTACACCTTGTCGTTGCCCTCCGCCGGATAGGCGCAGGCGAGCATGGGGGTGAGCGCGTAGGGGCCGTCCAACTGGTTCCATTTTCCGCCGGTGAAGTAGCGCGGGTTGGACGTCGCGAGGCCACCGCAGCCAGACAGCAAGGCCATCGCGACAGCGGCGCTCAATGAGATGTGGAAGAAGGATGCACGGCGAGCGGTCATGGAAACTCCTCGAGCAGGTGGATGTGGCTCACGGAAAATTCGTGAGCCACTTGGACGTTCCGCCCCGCACCGGGGGTCCCATCTTTTTACGAAGTTTCCACAGACAGAAGCCCAGCACTCTTGACGGGGTGCTGGGCTTTTTCGTTGCCCCTACTTCCGCATGCGCCTGTCAACGCTTCTCCCGTGTGAGCTGGGCAGCGCTGCCGAGCGACGTGGTTCCGGCCTCGTTCGAAGTAGAGTAGGGGGATGCACCGTTGCCTCCTGTCCCTTTCTTCGTTGGTGCTGCTCGCGGCGGGCTGCCGTCATGCGAATCTGCCGGACCTGCCCGCAAGCCATGGCGCCCTCTCCATGGCGATGGACCGCTACGCGAACGACCGCGAGTCTTCCTTCGACAACTACACGCCAGCGCCAGCCAGCATCTTCCAGGAAGAGCCCCAGGTTCTCGTGGAGCCGGAGCAGGCGCTGGCCGTCTATGGGGAAGCCTCCGCGACGCTGAGTGGGACGCCCACGGCACAGCAGGTCCGTGATGCCGTGGATGACCTCAAAGGCGCGTGTCTGTCTGGCCTGCTGGATGCCTGTGTCTTCCTGCGCGAGCGCTTCGAGTTACCCCGAAGGCGCAACGAAGCGACGCCCCACTTTCCCGAAGAAGTGGTCATGAAGCAGCTCTTCACCGTGGGCGTACTTCGCTGTCGACTGGCCTTGGATGGAGTTCTCCGGGACTGCACGGTCCTTGAACGCGGCGCGAAAGGTGTCGAGGAGTCGCTGCTCGAATACGCAATGAAGATGCGGTATCACCCCGCGACGCTGGCGGGGCATCCCATCGAATTGCCTTACATCATCTCCCTCCAATTCAATCCAGCGAGGAGGGATGCGCCCATGGCGAAGGTGCTTGAGCCTCGGTTGCGGCTTGAATGGGCGCGGGCCCGGGCGGTGGGCTCTCCTGCGAGCCCGTTGGCTTGGGGAAACCTCGCCGTCCTGCTCGCGAAGGAAGGGCCCGAGGACGGCTTGTACCGAGAAGCGTTGCGCCGCTTTCAATCGCTTGCACCCGCGTCCTGGTGGGCCGCCAACGAAGTGGCCTGGTTTCATATCCAGGAGGGCCAGTACGCGGACGCCGCGCCGCTGGTGAAGCGGGCTCGCGCCTTCGCATTCGACAACCCCTATGTCCTGGAGACGTCCGCGGCGGTGATGGCCGGGACAAATCAGTGCGCGCAGGCCGTGCAGGAACAGCGCCGCGCGGTGGAGAAGCTGCCAGCCGAGTGGCCCGCTCCAGAGCGCGAGCGCTTCATTCGGGCGCTGGAGCATTACCAGCGCGGGTGCATGGCGCCGAACGCCGACTCCGCATCAGCGCCGACTCTGGGAATTTGATGTCGCTGAGGGACGCGGCGTCGCTGGAAAGCCCGCCCGCGTCGGCCCTCCGGCGCGCTTGCGTGGTCTGAGTTACCCCGCATGAAGCGCGTCACCACCGTGTTCTTCCAGATGGCTGCCCCAGCGGGCTGGGTCTGACAGCGTTTAGGATTTCACAATGTCAGGCGGTGTAGGGGGTCCCACGAGTCCACCCACCGAATGTCTGCCCTAGAATGCCTCCAACTCGTATGCATTGGGGGGGCGCCGTGGCTATCACGACCCGGCAGCCTGTCTTTCATGCAATGCGAAGTCTGCTGGGCATGGGCTCATCCTCCAATGCAAAGAGTGCCGCGCCGAGCTCGACGACCGCGACGAAGGCGTATGCCGCAGCCCCGGATTGGAGGGCGACGTCGGCGAACCTCATGGAGGCCATCGCCCGCTTCCAGCGTCAGGCCAATGGGCAGCTCGGTAGGTGCGTCCAACTCCAAGAGCGGATGGGCTTCCGACCGGTGCGCCCAGGCCCCTGTGCCAGGGGCCTGGGCAGGTCCGACTCACCGTGAGGTGAGCCGAACCGCGGTTACTTCCTGCGCTTGAAGGAGTCGAGCGAGGGGCAGTAGGTGGCGTACCCGTGGCCGGTGATGGCGCCATTGGCGTAGAGGCCATTCAAGTCGAAGGCCACGAAGTGCGATTCGGGAGGGGTACCGCTCAGGACGCAGGTGGGGCAGAGCGAGGCCGCCACAGGTGTGAAGGTGAGGCTCGTGCTGTGCAGGAAGTACGCAGTAGTGAGCACACCCTCGAAGTCGACGAGCGTCGCTGTCGGCTCGCCCGGCATGGATCCTACCTGCGGCGTTGCGTCCACCGGCATCCTCACCTTGTGAACGTTGACCAACTGCGGCGGGAGCGGCGAATCCTCGGAGGGGCACTCACCCGGCGCGCTGTTGTTGAGCTCGATCCAAAGCTCCCAAGGGGCCTCCGGGTTGTCCGTCTCTTCATATCCGAAGTAGGCGCTGGTCAAGACACGCTGGTTCTCGCCCAATCGAATCGTGGTCGCGGTTTCCTGGCACTCGCCCTCGCAAACGGTGAACGGATCCGGCTCGGTGCCAGCGTCGGGGGCAGTGCCTCCGTCCGAGTCGGTGCCAGCGTCGGGGTCAGTGCCCCCGTCCGGGTCGGTGCCAGCGTCGGGGTCGGTGCCAGCGTCGGGGTCAGTGCCCCCGTCCGAGTCGGTGCCAGCGTCGGGAGCAGTGCCCCCGTCCGAGTCGGTGCCAGCGTCGGGGTCAGTGCCCCCGTCCGAGTCGGTACCCGCGTCCGGCTCGGTGCCAGCGTCGGGCTCTGTGCCAGCGTCGGGCTCTGTGCCAGCGTCGGGCTCTGTGCCAGCGTCGGGCTCGGTACCTGCGTCGGGCTCAGTGCCTGCGTCCGGCTCAGTGCCTGCGTCCGGCTCAGTGCCTGCGTCGGGCTCGGGCTCGGGCTCAGTGCCAGCGTCCGGCTCAGTACCCGCGTCCGGCTCAATGCCCGCGTCCGGCTCAATGCCCGCGTCCGGCTCAATGCCCGCGTCGGGCTGAACACCCGCATCAAATCCCGCGTCCGGCGTCGGATCGACGTCATCGGAACCACAGCCGGAGAGTGCGGGAGCGACTGTGAGGGAGAGTATCAACAGGGAGCGTATCGAGAGTCGCAGGTTCATTTCGTTGATTGTCACGGGTTTCTCGCGGAGATGCGAGGGGGCCCGGCCTTCTGTGTCACAGCTTCGTTGCATCAAGGCGGACGTGTCCACATGCCGCGAACACTGTTCCGGGCCGTCTCCAGCGTTTCACGCCGAGCTTTCACGATGTTTCCGGGACTGGCCTGGATGCCCAGCCGCATCCAGGCGTCAAGACGGACGAGCATGCCGGAACACATGAAACGCCGCACCGAGGAGTCCCTCAGCGGAAGCGTCGCTGACGTGCAGACTCAAATCGTCCCATCCCAACCCGCACCACACCGACGGCACGCGTCGCGGATGGCTTCCACGAAGTCCGAGGGCAGAGGTCCTTCCTCGCTCCAGTCCAGCCCCGCGAGTCGAGCGCCAGGGGCCGCATCCGGTGCCAGTACTCGCTGAGGTCATGCGCACTGCCGCGTACTCCATGGCGGCATTGTCACCGGAGTAGGCGGCCGCGCGGACCTTTCCTTCCTCGACTGCACGAACCAGCGCTTCCACCAGCCCGGGGCGCTGGAGCACCTCCAGCGGGCACGAGTGGAAATGTACCACGTCGAGCACGTCGGTGCATAAGCGCATGAGGACCTGGTCCACGCCGCGGGTGATGCACTCGGACGCCACCTACGTGTCCGGCGCCAGAGCCGAGCACGGACACCTGCAGTCCCGTCCGTCCCAGGTGGCGATGCTCCATGGAACCTTCTCGCATGGCCTGACGGAGCCTCGCATCGGCTCGAGTTCACTGAATGTCACAGGGTCGTTGACGCGGCGGCGCGATGCACCACGGCCTCCAGAGAAGGTCGCCTGCGGGCGAACCCGCTCGCCTGCTTTTCCCTCGCGTCCGGCACCGTCTGCCTGGCTCGATGTCGGTTCATCACGAGTGTTCGGTGCCATCGGAAACAGTTCTCAACTTGTGCTGGGGTCGTGGCTCGCTCCGCACCTGCAGCGGTTGGTGCGTGCACTCGCTCCCGGGAGCAATTAGAGCCCGATGCACGCCATGAACTCGCTCCCCGTGCATCGCGTCTCAGGCCTGCTTCTTGTGTTCGCGCTCGTCTCAGGAGGCGACGCAGGCGCGGCGCCCGCGGATGCCCCCCTGGCGTCGAAGGAGTGCGTCGAGGCCGTTCCCGCGGAGCCCCGGCTTCTCGTGCCGGAGCTCGTGCACCCGCCTCGCCGCGCCATCTGGAACGCGCCGGACGGAGGAGGGCGCAATTTCGTTGTGCCCATCGTGGAGATGGGCGCCTTCCACGCCATCTTCTGGGGGACGGCGAAGCTCCTCGGAAAGCCCTACGCGGACATCTCGCTGGAGACCATGCGCCGCAACGTCGCCGATGGCTGGGAGTGGGACGAGGATGCGTTCGCGACCAATGCGCTCGGGCACCCCTACCAGGGCTCGTTGGCCTACACCGCGGCGCGCTCGAGCGGCTTCGGCTTCTGGGGCTCGGTCCCGTTCACGGTCGCGTCAAGCGTGTTGTGGGAGCTGTTCATGGAGTCTGAGACTCCATCCACGAACGACCTCATTACAACGTCCATCGGGGGCGTCGTGCTGGGCGAGGTCCTGCATCGCACCGCGCTCGCGATTCTCGACGAAGGCGAACCCACGGTGGCGCGCTCGGTGCTCTCGCTGCTTGTCGAACCCGTGGGCGGCATCAACCGTTACCTCTTCGGCCGCCGTAAGAACGACTTCCTCCCGGTGCAGGGGAACTTCCTCCAGTTGATGGCCGGCTTCACGAGCAACGTCGACAACTACAACGACATCGACGGCACGCGCTTCGATGTTCCCAACAAGATGGAGGGGCACCTTGGCGTCGAAATGGTCTACGGCCCCCCGCTGCTCACCACGGGCGACTATGACCAGCCCTTCGACTACTTCACGCTCACCGCGCGCATGGGCTTCTCGCGTGACACGCTGACGGTGGGGTTCTTCAGCCGGGGGCTTCTCTACGGCGACCGCTTCAAGTTCCGCTCCATATCGGGGCTCTGGGGCTTGATGGCGGGCTACGACTTCGCCAATCCGAACACGCTGCGCGTTTCCACGGTCAGCCTCGGCATCGGCGGCGTGGCGCAGGTTCCCCTCACGTCGCAGCTCACCCTGGACGTCACCGCGAACATGGCCGGTGTGCCGTTTGGCCATGGCGGCGGTCTCACCTCGCCGGAGTCCGCTCGTGACTACCACTTCGGGCCTGGGGCGCAGTCGGCCTTCGAGCTGGGCTTGGTGCGGCGGGGTGTCGGGCGCGTCGGCGTGTCCGTGCGCAACTATCTCATCTCGGGCGCCTTCCTCGGTGAGGGCGTGGAGCTCATCACCTATGCCACCGCGCGAGCCGAGCTCCTGCTCGCCGGCCAACACGGCGTGGCGCTCGAAGCCTTCGTCGCCAACCGCGCGGGTGAGTTCGGCAGCGATTCCGACGCCATCCGCCAGCGTGCAACGCAAATCCGTCTGCTGTGGACGGTCTCGAAGGGCACGGGCTTCGGAACGCGCTGAGGATCCGCGGGAGCGAAATCCAGCCCGAGCGCAGGTGGAGTGCCCATCAGGTCTGCTCCTCGGTGACGCGGGCGGCTGTACTCGCAGCGAGCCGCCAGCCCTTGGCCCGCTCCTGTTCCTGCCAGAGCGCTGCGTAGACGCCGCGCTTCGCGAGCAATTCGTCGTGCGTGCCTGACTCCGCGACGCGCCCCTTGTCGAGCACGATGATGCGGTGCGCCCGCCGCACGGTGCGCAGCCGATGTGCGATCACGACGACGGTCTTCTTCCTGACCAGTTCGTCGATGGCGCGCTGGATTTCAGCCTCCGCCGACGCGTCGACGGAGGCAGTGGCCTCGTCGAGAAGCACAATGGGGGCGTCCTTGAGGATGGCACGGGCGATGGACAAGCGCTGACGCTCACCCCCCGAGAGGGTTCCTCCTCCTTCCCCAAGCAGGGTGTCGTAGCCGTTCGGCAAGGCGGTGATGAAGTCGTGGGCGCGCGCTGCCCGCGCTGCCCGCTGGACTTCCTCGAGCGAGGCGTCGGGCCGTCCAACGCGCAGGTTGTCGAGGATGGTCCCGGAGAAGAGGACGACGTCCTGGAACACCATCGCGAGGTGCTGGTGCAGTTCCTCGAACGGAATGTCCCGGATATCGACACCGCCGATGCGGATGGCACCCTGGCGCGGAATGTCCCACAGCCGCGCCACGAGGTGGACCAGCGTCGACTTGCCTGAGCCCGAGGCACCGACGAGCGCGGTCAGCGAGCGCTCGGGGAACGTCACCGAGACGCCGTCGAGCACGGTCGCGTCTTCGTACGCGAAGGACACTGTGTCGACCTCCACGTCGAACTTCTGGATCGACGCCGCTCTTACGGACGGTTCCGGGAGCGGCTTCTCCGCGAGTAGCCGATCAACGCGACCGAGCGCGCGCTGAGACGCTCGAAGCATGAGCAGAGCCACTCCGAGATCCGCGACCTGGCGAACGACCCCAACCGTCACGATGAGGAAGACGAGCAGCACCCCGGGCTGAATCGAACCGCGCAACGCCAGGGTGCTTCCTGCGTACGCCACCGCGACAAAGCTCATCTCGACGACGAAGCCGAACACGGCGAGCAGCGGGGAGGGCAAGACATCGGCGCGAATGAGGGCGTCGCGCAGGCGCTCCATTGCTTTCACGAAGCGCTGGTAGACCTCGCCGTGCCGGCCGAACGCCCGAAGCACGGCGATGCCCTGCACGTATTCGACGACGCGGGCGTTGACATCCGCCGAGGCCTCGAGCACGGCTTCGAACTCACGCACGAAGAGGGGCGTGGTCGCGGCCAGCACGAGGAGCGCCACCGGTAGGGCGGCGAGGATGACGAGCCCCAGGCGCCAATCGAGGAAACAGAGGCCGAGACCGACGAGCATCGGCAGTGCGAAGCTCGCCGTGAAGATGCCGATGGTGTGCGACCACACGTCTTCGACAAGCGCGACATCGGTGGTGAGCACGCCTGCCAGTTCACCGCTCCTTCGCTGCGTGAAGAACCCCATGGGCAGGCGCCGCAGGTGGTCGGCGGTGCGGATGCGCGCTTGCCCCATGAGCGCGTGCGCGGCGACGAAGATGTTGGACATCGCTCTGATCGAGAACGCCAGGCGCAGCAGCACCGAGAGCGCGATGCCGCCGGTGAGCCACCACGTCAGGTGCATCGAGAGCCGGTGCTCGAGCGCTTCACGAACGAAGAAGAGGACCAGTGTGTAGGGCGCGGCGACCGCGAGTGCCTCGGCAAAGGCGAAGAGAAGGCCGCGCCGGAGCCGTGCGTCCTTTCGGCCCGCGAGCCGCTCGCCGAGCATGAAGAGTTCCCTGAGCATCACACCACCTCCTTCTGAACGTCAGGAGTGCCCGGATCGCCCAGTGACCAGTCGAGCGCTTCGGTGTGGCTGCGCCAGAGTTGCTGGTACAACGCGCAGCGCGCGAGCAATTCGTCGTGCGTCCCCTGGTCATTCACGCGCCCGCCGTCGAGGACGACGATGTGGTCCGCGGTGGCGATGGTCGAAAGCCGGTGCGCGACGACGAGCACCGTCCGCCCCGCGCATAGCGCGGACAGCGCTTCTTGGATGCGCGCCTCGTTCTCGGGGTCGGCGAAAGCCGTCGCCTCGTCGAGCAGCAGCACCGGGGCGTCCTTGAGGAGCGCCCGCGCGATGGACAGGCGTTGCTTCTCGCCCCCGGAGAGGCGGGCGCCGCGCTCACCGAGCAGCGTGTCGTACTTCCCGGGAAGCGCCTGGATGAAGTCGTACGCACGCGCGGCGCGACACGCGGCATCGACTTGCGCATCGGTGGCATCGGGCCGAGCGAGACGCAGGTTCTCGCGAACGGTGCCGTGGAAGAGGAAGACGTCCTGGAACACCATCGAGAGGTGGGAGAGCAGCTGGTCGAGCGGGAGCGCGCGCACGTCGACGCCACCGAGTTCCACCGCGCCGTTCGTCGCCTCCCAGAGCCGAGGCACGAGCCTCACGAGCGTCGTCTTGCCTGCGCCCGAAGGTCCGACCAGTGCCGTGACCTTGCCCGCGGGCGCTTCGAAGGAGACGTCGCGGAGAACCTCCGGACCGCCGTCCTCGTAACGGAAACTGACGCCACGGAACGCGACGCCATCGTGCGAGGGCCGCGCGGCGCTCGTGGGAGTCTCGAGGTCGGGCGCCGCGAGGATGGCCTGGATGCGCGCGTTGCCCGCTTGGATGCGGTCAGCGTTGCCCCACGCGAACATCAGCCGCATCATCGACATGAGGAGCTGTGGCCCGAGTACGAGGAAGAGCACGAGCGACTCGAGCGAAAGCGTGCCGCGCGTGTAGAGCCAACCCCCCATGGGGACGAGGACGACGAGGCTCGAGCCGATGAGCGCGCCGAACGCACCGTAGCCACGGCCGTTGGTGCGCATGAAACCCTCCATCCACGAGAGCCCTTCCTCGATGGAGCTTGAGAGGTCGCTGAAGCGCCGCGCGGACAGGCCGAAGGTCTTGATGACGTGGATGCCCCGCAGGTATTCGAGCAGCGAGCGGTTCATCCGGCTCTGGAGCGCGTTCCACTGTTGATGGGCCTTGCCGACCTCGCGCATGGCGACGGCCATCGCCATGACGGCGAGCGGCGCCATCACGAGGCTGGCAAGGGCCATGCGCCAGTCAATCCACAGGAGGGAGATGGCCGTCGCGAGCGGGACGACGAGCGCGGTGACCGCATCCGGGAAGTGATGAGCGACGAACGCCTCGAGCTGGTTCACGTCGTCCATCAGTGTCTTCTTCAGTTCTCCCGCGCCACGACGGCTGAAAAACGAAAGTGGAACGGCGCCGAGCTTCTTCGCGAGCCGCACGCGCAGGTCATGGAGGATGCGGAACGCGGCGACGTGCGCCAGCATGTTCGCGGCGGCGACGAGGATGTAACGCAACGCGAGCGCACCCGCGGCGAGGAGGGCGAGCGCTCGAACCGCGTCGAGGTCCGGCGGCGTCGCGTAAATCGAGGTCGCCATGCGTGCGACGACGAAGAACGGCACCAATGCGAGGGCCGCCGCCAACGTCGACGCGAGCGCGGCCCCAGCGACGAGCGGCCCCTGCGGTCCGAGAAGTGCACCAAGGCCCCGGAGAGGGCGTTCCTGGGCCCGCGTGGCGGGGGAGTCGGCGCTCATGCTCGCCTCCCTTTGTGGGGGCCCCTGCGGCTGGGGTGCGACCGTTCCGTCCATGCCGGGCCTGCCGGCACGCGCTGTGGGAGGCGTTCACTCGGTTCCATGACGCCTAGGAAACGCCGGGACAGCTGCCGCGGATTGGATCTTTTTACCCGGAGACCGCCACGTGGTCGGTGCCCTCGACCCGCGTTGCCAGGTACTCGCGGGGGCTTGAGCCGGCGAGCGACCGGAACTCGCGAAGGAAGTGGGCCTGGTCGAAGTACCCGTGCTCGGCGGCCACCGCGGCGCCACGCAAGGCGCCCTGTTCGACGTCGAGGAGCGCCGCTCGAAACCGTCGAACGCGCCAGTACGTCTTCGGACTCAAGCCGACTTCCTCGCGGAACAGGGCCAACAGGCGCTTGGGAGAGAGCCCCGTGCGGCGATTGACTTCAGCGACCGACGTGAGGTCGGGTTCCTCGAACGCGGCCAGCGCCGCACGAAGCGCGGGCGCTGGTTCGACGGGCCGGCGCAGTCGGTGCAGGAGGTGTTCTTCCAGCAGCAGGAATCGCTCGCGCGGCGAGGATGCCTCCATTATCCGTTCGCGCAGTGAGTGCGCCGACGCGCCCCATATCGCATCCAGCGAAATGGCTTGTTCCGCGAATTCGTTGCAGGGCACGTCGAAGAAGACGCGCGCGCCGCCGGGCTTGAAGTGGATACCGGCGGTCGGGCCAGCCACGGCCGCGATGGTCAGCGGGCTGCTTCTCGCGCCGGTGACGATCGCGCCCCGGATTTCAGCGGCCTCGTCTGTCTGGTCACTGGAGTAGACGCGCAGTGGGAGGGCGCCGAGAGGGACGATAAGGGACTGCGAGCCCGACGGCAGCACACGTTCTCGTGGCGCCCGTGCGACGTAGCCGGCGGACACCCAGAAGAAGTCCACGAACTTGTCGAGAGGTGCGTGGGGCCGATAGATCGTGTGCATCATGGCGCGTGCTGTGAGCGAATCATGCGAGTTGTTCGCATGATTCTCAAGGCCCAAGTCCAGTGACCATGACAGAGATTTCTGACTACGGCCCCGTGCCGATGTCCCCCGTGTCGACGCACATCCAGGGGCATTCCGCGAGACAGGCTGCAAAGGCCTGTTGGTGCGTATGGATTCCGACGGCGCAGGTCGCCGGCCAGGCGTAGGGATACTGGTGCCCGCGATAGCCACACTCGAAATAAGCATACACGCAGGATTGCTCGAGGCCCTCGGCTGCCACGTCCGTGCCCGGCGCATCCTGCGTCTGGCCACCACAGCCCACCATGGACACGAGACCGGCCACGAAGCCCACTGCGATGTGTCCCATCTTCATTTGTGCCTCCTTGGAGAGGGGGAAAGGATGACTGAATTGGTGGCTTTCAGTCTATTCTGGATGAGGGCGCCCCGGGGCCTGCTGGCGCGAACGCGGCGACTGTCCAGGCCCTCCAGCGCATCGCTTGGAACTTCGTGAGCGCCTATTACGCGCAGCCTGACGCGGGTGAGCGGACGATGACGGACTGCCGCACCCGAATTCCTCGGGACGTCTGTCCTGGCTTCTGGGAACTGTTGGGGCGCCCGGAGAACGTCGCGGGTTGCCAGCGTTACTTCGGTAACGCGGCCCTGGGTTCAGGTGGGAACCCCTTCGTCTGGCCCGACCCGAACTGGCAGCCGCTGCCTCCTCCGTAGTCATGGGCTTCCAGGCGCAGGAGGGAATCCATCCCCCTGCGCCGGAGTCTCAAGAGCGCCTGGACGGGTCCTGCCCGTCGGATGAACGTGCGAGCTTCGGGTGTCCATCTGGCGGGACTTGCCGTGAGGGGAGCGCAGTCGTGGCATCTGGCTCATCGCGTGCGAGCACCTGTGCGATGAGCGCCGCCCGCGACTGGACTCCGAAGCGGCGGTAGAGGGTTTTCGTGTACTGATTCACGGTGAAACGACTGATGCCGAGCCGAGCCGCGATCTGCTTGTCTCCGAGTCCCTGAAGCAGCAACTCCAACGTTTGTCGTTCGCGAGGCGCCAGCCAGCCTGACGGCGTTCCCACCTTCGAGGACCCTGGTGGGTCGAACATGGCTCCGCACTCGGCGTGGAACAGATGCAGCAGCTCTCGGTCCGCGGCGTCGAAGGGGCGGCCGCCCCGCTCACGGTAGATTCCGATACCCCGCACCACCCCCGGGAGCCCGGACCACTGGCTTGAATACACCGAGTCATCGAGCCCCGTGGGGCGCAGATGATGCTCGACATAAGGGGCGCCATACCAGCTCCAGTCCTCCACCAGTTCCCGGCGCATCGCGGTGACGATGGTGCCGGGCTCCGAGCCGCGCTCCATCAATGAGCGTATGGCGGGGTTGCAGGCACTTCCCATCCTCCGGAGCGCCTCGAGCGCGGACACCGCGCTCCCGCTCCACCCTTCCAGGACGATCTCCGTGAATCCGTCATGTCCTCCCGGTCTGAAGTCGCGCTCCAAGACGCATGCTCCGGCCTCTGCGCCCAGAATGCGACACAGCCCGACGAGGAGATGCCGGGACCGTGTCGCCACTCGCGCTGGCAGCTCATGTGCCTCGTTGATGAGTCTCACGAGCGCATGAACCTGTGGGCTTCGAAGGGTGCCGCCGCTCATGGGACCTCCCGGTTCGCGCCGGACCGATCATCTCCCTAATTTTAGTGAATTACAATAAATGCATGTTCAGGTCAGGGTTTGCGCGGCATTTCGCGGCACATCGTTTGGGAACCGGAGTCAAGGAGGATACATCATGAAGAGCAAGTGCACGATTCGGCTGGGGATTCTGCTGATGGCCGGCCTGGTGTCAGCAGGGTGCGGTGACGGACTCGGGGAGGCCCAAGCGCCAATCGATCTCAGCCCGTCCTCGCTGAATGCAGCGCGACTGTCGTTCCAGCACATCGACCGACTCTATGAGTCCGATCCGGCGGCCGCGATGGAGGCCTCGCGGCGACTGCGGCCGAAGCTCGATGAGCTCAATCAGCTGCTTGCTCGTGTCGAGGTGTCGCGGGAGCACTTCATCGAATTCTACGATTTGCAGCCCGGCGGCATCCTCGTCGTGGAGCGTGGCCCCGTAGCGGATGGACGTGTCTTGCGTGACGGTGATGTTGCCAGGCACTCCGCCGTCGAACTCTATCGCCAGTTGACGCAAGGCGCCACGCCGCCCACGGCGTTGGTCAGCGCCGAATCGCGCCGTGCTGTCCCTGATGATGCCCAAGTCATCGTGCGGGATGAAGCGGCTCCCCATCTGGAGTCATCAGGGGGATTCGCACCGGACCTTGGGGAGCAGGGGAGAGACGGCTTCTCGTCCGTGACTCAACCCCTGACGAGCGCGGACGGCCCCTTCTGGAGAGACAGCGTCTGCTACAAGGGCGGGGACTTCTTCGACTGCTGGTCCAATGTGACCGGCAACGGTTGGGCGGCCGCGGATGCCAAGACATCCTTCACCCAACTCGCGCCCTATCGGGGGACTGTCGGGCTTTGGGTGTCCTACGAGTCTTCTGTGAAAGCTGCCTGGAACGTTGCCGCCGGAGAATGGTTTTCGTTCCACCAATACAGCGGAACCTACTGGACGTGTCCTCCACTCGTTGCCTGCGGCAGCACCGATTACTACATCCGCAATCATCGATGGGACGTCACGGACGCGGTCGGCGACGGATATCACTTCACTTATGCGTTCAGGCGGAACTGCAGCGGCGGCTTGTGTACGTACAGCCCCTGATGTCCGCGTAGATGGGGCCCGTCAATGCCTGCTTGGAGCAGGCACAGGCACGAAGCCGACCCTCGTGGTGTCGAGGGCCGGCTTCGTTACCGACCGTTCAGCGAACTTCGAACTCGTAGATTCGCGTCGCTGGGTCGCTGTTCTGAGTCGGCGTCGTCACGTTGAGCCGGATGTAACGCGCCGGCGTCGCCGTGATTGCATGGGTCGAAGTGCTGCCAGTGTTGTTGCTCACCGTGACGGGCGTGCTCCAAGTGGAGCCGTTGCTCGACGTCTGGATGGTGAATGCCCTGCTGTTCCAGGCCGTCGATTCACCGCCCGCCCCCGCGTGCTGGAGCGTGAAGCTGCTGACTGTCTGCGCCGTACCGAGGTCGACCTGTATCCACGCCGGCGAGGTCAGTGAGCAGAACTTGTCGGTGGTGCCGCCCGAGACGCTGCCGTTGACCGCCTTGGCGGCCGATTCGGTGCTGTTGCAGGGGGCTGAACTGGTGGTGGGCCTGTTCAACGCCAGATTGGCGTAGCCCGAACCGACGGACACCGCCTGGGACTTCGTATGACTGGCGCCGCCATTGTCGGTGACGGTCAGGGTGACGTTGTAGTTGCCGGCGCTTGCATAGGTGCGTGAAGGGTTGGTCGCGGTGGAGGTGCTGCCGTCGCCGAAATTCCAACTGCGCGAGGCGATGGTTCCGTCCGCGTCGGTGGACGCATCACTGAAGGTCGCGGTGAGGCCGCTGACGGTGACACCGAAGTTCGCCACCGGCGGGGTGTTGCCGCTGACGGCGGTGTTGATTGCCGCCGCATACTGCGCGCTCGTCCCCTGCGCGCTGCACTGCTGGATGTCGTCGTACAACCACATGAAGCCGCCGCTGATGCCGGCGCTGGTCTTCCAGTTGCTCATCCGGGTCTGCACCGTGGCCGGGCTGTCGCCCGACGCGCAGCCGCTGCCATTCCTGGACCACAAGCCGGGGGCGACAGTCATGCCCATGGCGGTGTTCCAACTCGCTGGGTTGTTGCCGGCGCCGCCGGCGTACACTTGCAGGTAGATTCTATCGACGGCGCTGCCGAGGTTGTTCCTGAGGTTCCGCCAGAACGTCTGCTGCGTGTACGGTGCGAAGGTGATCTTGTAACCCATCCCGATGAGCATCTGGCTGAAGGTCGTGGTTGGGGCCAGGTCATAGGCGCTTTCGTCGTCGAAGTTCACGGCGTCGGCGCCGGTGGCGGCCTTCAGCGCCTGGAAGTTCCTGTACAGGATGCTGTTGCTTCCGGTCCCGCAGACGATGGTGGTGCCGCAGCCGGGCGCGGTGCCGTTGACCAGTCGAATCATGCGTTCGAAGTCCGGAACACCCCAGGCACCGATCGACACCTCGATGCGATTGACCGAGGTCGGCGCGGTCTTCAGTGTGGCCAGTCGGGTCGGCCAGGCAGGGTCGCCCATGTAGGCGCCGTTCTTGACCACTGGAATGTCGTTGTAGATCAGGTCACCGTTCTCCTCGATGTGGAAGCTCCACAGGATGACCGTGGTGAAACCCGAGCCGCGCAGGTCGTTCATCACCGCGGTCCCGCCGGAATAGAACGGGCCGCCGCCGTAGATCGCCGAGTACGCGCTGGCATCCGGCGCGGCGACAGCCAGGGCGAGCGCGGCGAGTGTTGGTAACAGGCTGCGGCGAGAAAGGGTCGGCGCGGACTGATTCGATTTCGACATGAAATGCTCCTTGGCATTGCGCGTCGTGGACGATGCGATGGCCGGCGATCCGCGTCTGTTCGCGATCCATTGCGCTCGTTCATGCCCAGACGCACTCCGGGTCGCCAATGACAGCGACGGGCCGAGATTGCGAGTGGCGACTCCAGTCTGTCAATCTTTGGGGCGATTCAAGTCAGGCAAGAACGTTTGATCGCGAATGTCTGCCCGGAACGTGAACCCGTTGGGTGGACCGGTCGATTCCGCTGCAGCCCTTCCGATTGGGGCAGCTGCTATCGCAAAGGCGTGAAGGGGAAGTAGCTCAAGATGTGAGTTGTGTGTGTCGCCATCTGGCGGCGCATACCGGGACGCGCACCCAAGATGTCGACGTGATGTGTGCCGAGCCTCGTTTGGGCGAGGCACAGGACCGTGCGCCGCCGGTTGAGTGATGGCGTGTGTGCGTTGAACGTGAGGCGAGCAGTCTCAGATGGGACTCACCCCCAGCGCGCTGTTGGAGGGCTCGTGCGCGGGGTGATCGACGACGCCCTCTCCGCATACGCCCGACCGGCCCTTGTCCACCGTGTAGCGGCGTGCACAGGTGTGCTGTGACCGCGCCACCCATTGCACGCCCGGGGCTTCTCGGAAGGGCGCAACGGCGCTGGCATTCTCGGTGCATTGCCGACGACACTCGTGAGACCGGGGGCATGTCGCCGCGGACTCTCGAAAGGGTTGGCCATGGCTGCAGTGACTGTGATTCTCGTTGTCCTCCTGTTCGTGGGGGCTTTCGTGGGGGGACTCATCCTCATGCTCCAGAAGCACCAGCCCCGGGTCATGAGGGTCCTCGGAGGCATCATGGCACTCGGCACCGCTGTGACGGTGGGAGGTCTGGCTTGGCTCGTCCACCTGATCAGCTCCACCAACTTTTCGAAGGGGAGGGTCCTTCGCTTGCGTGGACGAACGCGCGTAGCTCGCCGGGCGCTGGGGGCGGGCTGGGCGGATGACGCCGTTCCGGATGTTTCGGGGCTCACACCCTGGCAGCGAACGGTGCTCGGGGAGGTATGGATGTACTCAGCGGGCCTGGAGCATGCGTCCGTTCCCGCCTTCTCGAAGTTGTCGCTCAAGCTCTCCGCGTTGGGGGCGCCCTCGGAGCTCCTGGAGGACTGTCACCTGGCGGCGCTGGATGAGATTCGTCATGCCAGGCGGTGCTTCGCGCTCGCCAGCGCCTACTCGGGGGTAGGCTGGACGGCGGGAACGATTCCGGAGCTTGGACAGGGAAGTACGCAGCCTGCCCCGATGGATTCGGGAGATACCTGGGCCCGGCTGGTGCGCGGTTCGCTACTGGATGGATGTCTGGCCGAGGGGATGGCCTCCCTGGTCGCGGGCGAAGGCGCGAGGCGGGCCTCAGACCCTGTCGTGCGGGAGACCTTGTCGGTCATCTCCGAGGATGAGGGGCGGCACGCGGACCTGGCCTGGGACGTCATCGCTTTCGCCCTGAAGCGGGGCGGCCGGAATGCGAAGGACGCGTTGCGCCAGGCCCTCTTGGCGCTGGAGTCGCAGCAGACGCCCGCGCTCCCTCGCATCCCAGGCGTCGACGAGGACTTCCTCGCGCGAAACGGCGTCCTGCCTCAGGTGGAACTGGGGCGACTGATGGCGGTGTGCATCGAGCGGACGCGCGCCCGGGCGGAGGCGCTGCTGGCGCCGTCGAACCTCTCGATGCGGCACCGCCCCAGTGACTTCCAGGGGGCGCCCGCTTCGTCTTCGCGGGACGCGGTGCCCATGGAGGCCGCGCCGCGCTACTGACCGGTGTGCGGCGTGGGAGGTGGTGCCCCTCTCACCTTCAACTGGCCAGTTCCTGGGATTGAACTGGGGGGCTCTTGGGCTCACCGAAGGACATCAGCCGACGGTGTAGCGGCGTGAGCAGTCCGAGGAGGATCACCAGCACGCCGGTGACCTGCAGGAGCCGCTCGATGGAGACCACTTCTGCCAGGGGCCCGAAGAACAGCATGGACATCGGCATCAGCGCGGTGGAGAGCATGGTCATCACGCTGAAGACTCGGCCCAGGTAGGCCGGCTCCACGCGCTCCTGGAGCATCACCATGGCGGGCGTGTTGTAGAGCGGTAGCGCCACGCCGAAGATCCCCATGGCCGCCAGGTACACCCCGAAGTGAGGCACCACGCCGAGGGCCACGGTGCACGCACCCATGATGAGGTTGGATGTGACCATCGTCCGCATGCGGCTGCTGAAGCCGCCCCACGCCGCGAGCGCGGCGCCCCCCAACATCATGCCCACCGAGAAGACCATTTCGATGGCCGTCAACCTCCACACCTCTTCCCCGAAGCTTCGCGCCGTCTGCAGCGGCGTGAGGAATGCGGCCGGAGTGATGAGGACCATGATGAATCCCAGGTAGCCGAAGAACGGCACCAGGTGCGCGTGGCCGCGGATGTAGCGGAAGCCGTCTTGGATCTCCGTCAGCTGCGAGGCCCCCTCCTGCTCCGGCGCGCGGGGACGCGGCTTGACCTGGACGAAGAGCGTCACCAGGGCGATGGCCAGGGCCGCTGTCACCACGTCGATGTAGAAGAGCACCTGCAGGGGGGCCACGGACATGAGGAAGCCGGCGAGCGCGGGCGCCCCCAACATGTTGACCGAGTGGAGGGTGCCCTGGATGCTGTTGACCCGCATCAACTGGTCTTCGGGCACCAACTGCGGCAGCAGCGCGCCCACCGCCGGCTGTTGAACGGCCGTCCCCACGGAGCGGATCGCCGCGGCCAGGAAGAAGAGCCACAGCTCCGTGCCGCGCAAGGTGAACACCACGGCCAGCGCCAGGGTCACCAGCGCAATCATCGCATCGGCGAGGACGATGAGCTTGCGGCGGTCGTACCGGTCCGCCCAGACGCCCGCGAAAGGCGAGAGGATGAACGTGGGCAGGAAGCCGGCCACGATGTAGAGCGTCATCATGACGCTCGAGCGTGTCTGCAGCGTCACCTGCCACAGGAGCGCGTACTGCACCAGGGAGGAGCCGAGTAAAGAGAGGGCCTGGCTGCCCAGGAAAAGGGCTGTGTTGCGCTTCCAGGAAGCGTGCATGGCGCGCACTGTAACCGCTGGCCGGGTATCAACAACCGCACCGGTCTGGATGACTCCATACTGGACGTATCCTTCTCTTCGGCTGCGAGTGAAGTTCGCTCAATCGCCAGACACCTCAGGAAAGACTTCCCAGGCGCGGAGGGAAGTGGGCCCTCCTGGATTCGAACCAGGGACCCATCGGTCATGAGCCGGGGTGGGGCGGGTTGGCAGGGGCTCGCAGGCCCTGTCATTGGCTCGCAACCTGCGGAAAAGACTGGTACTGCGCAGGGGACGGGGGGCGGTCTGGATGAGGGATGTGGCGGCACGGCGCGCGCTGCCTTCGAGCGGAGTGCAGCAGGTAGCCGTGGACGGCAGGAGTCTACGGGGGCACCTACGACGGGCGCGTCGAGCGTGCCGATGTGCCTTGTTCACACCTATCTGGTCGAGGGACTCGACAGCCTCCTGGTGGGGCTGGCGCCCGCGCCAGGTGGTGCCTCGAGTGAGGCAGCGGGCAGCGTCCTTGTGCGATTCACGCACGGACAGCGGGGAGGAAGCAGGCCATGGCCGGCAAGAGCAACGGCGTGGCTGGGCCTTCGACGTGAAGCACTTCCCCTGCGTGCAGCACTCCACAAGGGCCCAGGCGCTCAGAACCTCGCCGTGGTACGCCGAGCCGCTCTCGCCGTCCTGAAGGCTGACACCTCGTTCAAGGCAAGTCTGCCGTCGGCGGGGATGGGAATTGGCTGACGCAGTATTGCCAGGGCTCGACTTCGACCTGGGCCAGGGTTCCGTAGGGCGCTCGCCTGATTCGCCGCGAAGCCGCCCTTGGGTCGTCCGGGCGGCTTCGCGTCATTCCTGGAGCGGGTGCATCAGGCTCCGGGCAGCACGAGAATTCGCACGAGCCCGGAGTTGTCGTTGACAGGCGAGTCCGCGAAGCGCACCTGCAGGGGCGCGTCCTCTCCCGTCAGGTCGTAGGTGTACTTGTGCTCGGCCGCGTTGAAGTCCGCCGTGGAGGCCGGGTGCTTCCAGGTCTTTCCTCCGTCGAGGCTGACCTGGACGGCGCTCATCCTGAGGGGAGCGGCCGCCGGGGGCTTCACGCCCGCGAAGGCGAACTCAGGATCGAAGCCGACGTTGCGATTGGTGACGCCCGGGCTCGGGAACATCGGCGCGGGCTCGGGCTGGCCTGACTGCGGGCCCGGGACGATGTTGTTCCCCCACACGTTGAAGGTGCCCTGCATCGTGACACGGTAGGGCTTGCCCTTCTGGAGCACCTGCTTGCTGGGAACGGGGGCGGCGCTCCGGGTGTTCAGCCACAGCTCCTCGGCGGGCACCACGACAATCTTCAAGCGCCCGGAGTTGTCGGTGACGGGCTTGTCGGCGATGCGCACCTGTAGCGCGGACTCCCCGCCCGTCACCTCATAGCCATACTTGTGCTCGGCCGCGTTGAAGTCCGCCGTGGAGGCCGGATGCGCCCAGGTCTTTCCTCCGTCGAGGCTGAGCTGGATGAAGCTCGCCCTGAGCGGAGCGACCGCCGGGGGCTTCACGCCCGCGAAGACGAACTCAGGGTCGAAGCCGACGTTGCGGTTGGTGACGCCCGGGCTTGGGAACATCGGCGCGGGCTCGGGCTGGCCTGACTGTGGGCCCGGGACGATGTTGTTCCCCCACACGTTGAAGGTGCCCTGCATCGTGACGAGATGCGGCCATCCCTGCTTCAGCACCATCTGGCTCATCACAGGAGCGGCGCTCCGGGTGTCGAGCCAGACCTCTTCCTGCTGCTGCGCCCACGCGGGGGCGGCGGCCAACACCCACAACCCAGCACAACGCGCGGTCAATTGCGAAAGACCTCTCATGCTCACTCTCTCCATTGTCTCGAACGGGGACTGCGGATGCTTGGGGGCTTCTCCGCGAGTCGTGGGAGTGCAAGTGAGGGACCAGGAGGAGAGAGTCTTCACTGCTCAGGGCGTCTGCTCTGGAATCGGATGGAATGGGGCTCGAGGCGCTGTCACCAGCGCGGGCCTGACACGTCAGGAGGCATGGGCTGGCACGGGGGTTGACGCGTCAGAGAGGGCTTTGGGCCCGTAGGCAGGCCAGGGCATCAACCCGTTTTCGGGGTGACTTGGTAACGAGCAGGTACGGAGGGGAATGCCGGCCAGGTCCAAGCCCTGACCGTCCGTCTGCCGCCGTCTTCGCGCCTGTGTCCGTTCTCACTCCGTCCGTCGTGACGTGATGCTCTTGGAGGCCATTCGTGTCGCATGGACCCTTGCTTCGTCGTGTCTTTGTTCCTTCGATGAGTACCGTCCCCATGGGGGCGCTGGTGGCGTGCGGCGCTCCCGAGGAGGCGTCACCCTCCACGGAGCCCGTGGGCCAGGGGCTCCCCCAAGCAGGAGGTGAGGAGGGGAGGGGGCCCCAGGCAGCGGCCAGGAAGGAGCCGATGAGTGAGAGGACGGCGCGTGTGGGCGTCAGCGGGCGGCTGGGGTTCTCCAGCCTCCCCCACGAGGCGCTGGCCCCGGACATGGTCAAAGCGGTAAAGGTGCTCAGAGGCACATCCGGGGCCGCGAGGTGACTACTTCGCTTCGAGGTTCAGTTCGAGGTCGAACGCCACGTCGCTCGACTCCGCGTTGGCCTGCTTCACCATCACCGCGATGATGTTCTCCCCCACGACGAAGGCAGAGCCGTCGAACCTGGCCGTGCTGATGACGGCGTCCTTCAACACGCGGCTGGCGAAGGTGCCATGGCCGAGACCGTTGTCGGCGTACCGCGAGTAGACGAGCTTCCCGTTCACCCAGATGGCCACGCCGTCGTCATGCAGCACGCGGAGCTTGGCGGTGCGGATGGCCTCGCCGAGCGTGAGCTTCTTGCGGAAGTAGACGCTCGGCTGGAGGGGTGTCGTCTTGTTGAGCACGGTGTGCTCGTCCCCGTCCCCATAGCCGAGCTTCGCGGGGCCCGAGCGCCATGCGTCGTCGTCGAAGTTGACCGACGTCCACTGCATGTCCGGGTTCACGTTGCTGTCATCGAACTTCCAGTACTCGCCGAAGGCGATGGCCTGGAATTGGGGCGTCCGGGAGATGGTGAAGGGCAGGTCCGTGCGGTCGTCGATGTCCGGACGCGAGGCGTCCGAGATTCGCAGCACGCCCTTGGACGTCACGGTGTTCGGCACCGTCCACTCATAGAAGTCGATGTTGGGGACACCCTGGTCGACCAGGGTCCAGTTGGCCCCGTCGTCGGGCGAGAACTCCACCCGGACGTTGTCGACGCCCGCGCCGTGGGTCATCCACTGGAGCATCTGGACGTTGCCCGGGCGCAGCGTCTCGCCGCCGTTGGGGCTCTCCATGAAGAGGGCATCGTGCTGCATGCCGTCGGTGGTCACCTTCAGCTCAAGGTCGAAGGACAGGTCACTGGAGGTGGCGTTCGCCTGCTTCACCATGACGGCCAGCGTGTTCTCCCCCATCACGAAGCGGGCGCCGGAGACGGTCGTTTGGCTCAAGGTGTTGTCGGAAGCTGTGCCGGAGGCATAGGCCGAGTGCGCGGTAGAGCCGACATACTTGGAGAACACCTGGGTGCCATTGAGGAACACCGCCACGCCATCGTCGTGAATCACCTGGAGCGTGGCCTGCTCCACCATGCCGTGGACGGTGAACTTGCGGCGGAAGTAGACGGTGGGCTGCGCCGGCGTCGTCTTCTTCAGCACCGTCGCCTCGTCCGTCTCGCCATAGCCGAGCTGGGCCGGGCCCTTCTTCCAGGACGCGTCGCTGAAGCCCGAAGACGTCCAGGCGGAGCCCGGGTCGACGTTGCGGTCGTCGTACTTCCACTCGGAGCCGAAGGCCACCGCGGTGAAGCCGGGGTTGGGAGGAGGGTCCGTCGGGGGCGGCGTCGTGCCTCCTCCGCCGATGCGGATGATCTTCGCGACCGACGGCACCTTCTTCGCGTTGAGCAGGAACAGCATGTAGTGGCCAGGCGGCGCCACGTTCGGGTTGGGCGGCGCGACGACGTTGAGCCCCCCGCCGCTGGCGGTGAAGCGCAGCTTCATGAATCGCTGGTTCTCGTCGAAGGCGTGGGTGACGGAGCCCAGGCGAACCCAGGACGCCATGGTGATGCTGGCCGCCTCGGGGGTGTTGACGCGGAAGGTCTCTCCATAGGCGATGGACGCGGGCGCGGAGGTGATGGTGGGGCGCGGGCCATTGAAGAGATACGGCGGGGAGAAGACCTGCATCGTCTTGACGTAGCGGCTGCCCGCGGACAGCACGCGTCCGTCCGGCAACAGCACGGTGGTGGAGTGATAGCCGCGATAGGCCGACGCGGGCGCCAGCACCGACCACTGCTCGGTGACGGGGTTCCACAGCTCCGTCTCCAGGCGGGGGAAGTTGGGGTTGTCGGTGCCGGGGCCGCTGTGGCCGCCGGTGACGAGCACCGTGCCGTCCGGGAGCACGGTGCTGTTGTGCTGGCGGCGCACGTAGCGCATGGGCCGCACGGTGCGCCAGGCGGGCTTCGCGGCGTTGAGGTCGAGAACCTCCACGTTGTTGGTGGGGGGATTGTCGCCACCGGTGATCAGCACCTTGCCGTCGTCATACATCACCGCGCTGCCCGCGTTGCGGCTGCGGGCGTAGTTGGTGCGAGGCCCGGAGGTCCAGGCGCCGGTGCCATTCGTGTCGAGGTACCGCGCGGGCTTCCAGTACCCCGCCATGAGCGTCTTTCCCGTGCTCGTCACGAACATCCACGGGTAGTACATGAGCTCCAAGCTCGCACCCGTCAGGTTGCGCCAGGAGTTCTTCGACGTCTGCCAGACTTGGGGAATCAGGTTCTTGGTCGTGTCTTCCTTGGCGCCGCCAATCACCAGCATGTCCCCATTGGGGAGCGTGGTGACGGTGGGGTACCAGCGGCCGGCGTTCATGTTCGGCAGCCGCGTCCAGGTGAGCTTGAAGGGGTCGAAGATGGCGGCGTAGGGCAGGCCAGAGTCATTCGTGATGTGGCCACCGGCCACGAGCAGCCGGCCATCCGGCATGAAGGCATGGCCCGCGCAGAAGATGTTGAAGCCCGCCTTGGGCAGCGTGGTGAGGACGTTGGTCTGCGGGTCCCAGAGCGTGGGGGTGTCGCCGTCCCCGAACTCGGAGAAGAACATCACTTTCCCGGTGGGGAGCACGTGGGTGTGGACCGCGGAGTACGGCCACTTCTGGACGGGGGTCCATTGTCCCACGGAGGCTGGTTGTGCCTGGGCGATCGATAACGAGGCCCAGGCAGCGAGAAAGGCAAGACGCCACGGATGGAACATCAGGCTGCCCCTTTGTTGGTTGAAAGGTCGCGCAACGGTAGGCGCACGGCCCTTGCGAGCCACATCGTTCCGGCGTGCGTGGACAATGACGCGGGGTGGACCGAACCCCAGCGCCTTCGTCGGGGCCCGGACCGTCCGTGAGGCACGCGTGTCGGATTTCCCAGCGGACTCGAATCGGTGGCTGCTGTCGTGAGTCGTGGTAGACGCTCTGCCAGTCGGGCAGGTCGTGAGGAAGGGAGCGCCACTGCGGGCAGCGCCCCAACATCCGCAGCGACCCGAATGGCTACACCGCTGACTCGCTGGGCACCTTCCCCAAGACGTGCCCCGTGAAGCACGACACCCGGCGTGCCTGAGCACCCAATGGAGCCGGGGCCGGGCGCGTCCTGTCCCCCCGGCCTCCGCTCCAAGCAGAGGCCGGGGCTTCACGCCCGTGGGCACCACGGCCGGCTCCGGGCCGCCGCGTCAGGCAGGCTCGAACGCGAGCTGGCAGCAACCCGTGAGCGCTCCCTCCTCCACCTGGAGCGTGATGTGCTCGATGCCGAACTCGTCATGGAGCCGCCGCTTCACGTCGTCGAGGAAGGCGTCGTCCAGCCGCGGCTCCCGCATGACGAGGTGCGCGGTGAGCGCGGCCTCGGTGGTGCTCATGGCCCAGACGTGCAGGTCATGGACCTCGGACACCCCTGGAGTCTGAACGAGCCGCTCGCGCACCTGACGCACGTCGATGTGTCCCGGCACCGCCTGGAGCGCGAGGTTGACGGAGTCCTTGAGCAGCCCCCACGTCCCCACGAAGATGAGGCCCGCGATGACCAGCGTCACCACCGGGTCCAGCCACGCCCAACCCGTGTAGTAGATGAGGAGACCCGCCAGGACGACGCCCAGCGACACGGCCGCGTCAGCGGCCAGGTGGAGGAAGGCGCCTCGGATGTTGAGGTCGCGCTCGCGGCCCTTCCAGAAGAGCAGCGCCGTGGCCGCGTTGACAACGATGCCCATGCCCGCCACCGACATGATGGTGAAGCTGGACACGGTGGCGGGCTGCCCCAGCCGCCGCACCGCCTCCCAGCCCATGCCCCCCACCGCGACCAGCAGCAACAGGGCGTTGAGCAGCGCGGCCAGGATGGTGGCGCTCCGGAAGCCGTAGGTATGGCGCTCCGTCGCCTTGCGCCGGCCCAGGACGCTGGCCCCCCAGGCGAGGACGAGCCCCAGCACGTCACTCAGGTTGTGCCCCGCATCCGCCAGCAGGGCGAGCGAGCCGGACAGGATGCCATACGTGGCTTCGACGCCGACGAAGGCCAGGTTGAGACCGATGCCGAGCATGAAGGCCCGGCTGTGCGAATCGGGCGCGGCGTGCGCGTGCCCGTGTCCGTGAGAGTGCGAGTGGGAGTGCGAGTGGGAGTGCGAGTGTCCCGCCATGGAGAACGGCTCCTTCGTTCCAGTTCTCCCTCCTGACGACGCGCCTGGGCCCCGGTTACAGTCCGCCCGCCTCCTCGCAGGGGCAGTCCACGCAGCCCTTGCGGCAGCAAGTGGTTCCGCACGCCTGCTCCAGCCTCCGGCCCAGCGCCTGCCGGGCCCGGTGGAGGCGCACCTTCGCGTTGGTGTGGGTGATGCCGGCTGCCTCCGCGAACTCCGCCAGGGTCTGCCCGTCCAGGTCCACCCGCTGGAGCGCGTCGGAGTACTCCGGCTTCAGGGTGGTGGTGAGCGTGGAGACACAGGCGCAGACGGTCCGCTCCAGTTCCGCCGCGTCCTCGGTGGACAGGGGGCTCTCCTCGGCGAAGGCCCGCAGGGCGCGCCCCTGGCGCTGCTCGTGCCGGTAGCGGTCGATGAGCGCGTTGCGAAGCAGGCGGTAGAACCAGGCCACCGCCCGCTCCTCCTCACGCAGGGTGCTCCCGCGTTCCACGCTCTTGAGCAGCGCGGCCTGGAGCACCTCCTCCGCCGCCTCGACGCTCCCGACGTGTGGGGTCAGGAAGGCGAGGAAGCGCTGGCGGTTCTGGAGCAGGAGCGCGAGGACCTCCGGGGACATGGCCCCAGCCTCGCACATCGCGGTGCATCAGCGGGCGTGGACTTCCTGCGTGGGACAGGCCACGGTGGCGGGCATGGCCCACAGCGCGTTGCCTCGCGTGTCAGAGCGGGCCCGGAAGAAGAGGGTGCTGCCCACCCGGGTGAAGGACTGTGGGTTGGAGCCCCCCAACGGAGAGAGGTCCGCGACCAGCCCCGTCCGTCCGGGCGTGCCGTCCGTCACCCAGGGCTCCAACCCCGTCTCGCCGCCGTCCGCGCTGAAGAGCAGCGTCCCGGCACCGGTGTCGAAGAGCGGCGAGTAGTTCTCGTCGCCGGTGAAGAGCCCCCGGCTGAGCTCCCGTGTCCCCGCTTCCGTGCCATCCGTCACCCAGAGGCCCACTTCGCGCGGCGCGGGCCCCGAGGTGCCAATGGCCATGGACACGTAGAGCTTCCCGCCCGCGACCGCCGAGTACTCGACGTAGGGCCGCGCGTCGGGCTGGCCCGCGTAGCGGTTGGGCAGCCACGTCGCCGTCGCCTTGCCACCGCCCGCGAGCGACAGGCGGGAGAGCTTCAACGCGGAGCCGCCCGCGGTGCCAGAGGCCACGTAGACATACCCACCCAGCGCGCCCAGCAACCTCACGTAGCCGCCGAAGGAGTCCAGGCGCACCGTGCCGCCCGGCGTGCCATCCGTCCGCCACACCTCCGTGATGGGGCCTTCATCGTAGAAGGAAAACACGCTCAGGCCCGTCGCAGTGACGGCCGTGCCCTGCGTCCAGACCAGATCTGCGTCCAGCCGCTTGACGACCGTGGTCCCCGCCGCCGTGCCATCCGTCCGCCACAGGTAGGTGCCATTCGCCGCGTCGTGCAGGGTGAACAGCAGCGCTCCCGCGACCGGGGGCACCCCCGACTCAAACGAGTCCTGCGCGCCGAAGGTCACCAAGCGGAACGTTCCCACCTCAGTCCCGTCCGAGCGCCACAGCTCCAGCGGCCCCCTCGAGGCCGGTCGGCGGAAGAAGGTCAGCACATCCCCCACCGAAGCGAAGAGCATCAGGTCGTCACTGGCGGGGCCTGGCGCGAAGTCCCGCACGAGCCGCGTGCCCGCCTCAGTGCCATCGCTGACCCACAGTTCCCGTCCGACCACGGGGTCCTTCACCAGAAAGAAGACGCGAGTCCCCACCGCGACGAGCGGCGAGAAGTCGCGGTAGGTCCCCGCAATCACGGGGAACTCCTTCACAGGCACGGTGCCCACGGAGGTGCCGTCACTGCGCCACAGGACGCCGGGGCCGTCGAAGAGGTCGACCACGAAGAAGAGCGTGCCCTCCGCGTTCGTCAGCCAGTCGGGGACCGGCAAGGCGTTGGAAGGCACCGGCACACCCGGCGGCAGGACGTCCTTCACCTTGTAGACGGCGCCCGGCGGCGCGCAGGCCAGGGCCTGCACTGGCACCTCCGAGGTCTCCTTCACCGCATCCACTGCCGCCGCATCCACGGACTCACCGCACCCCAGACCCGCCAACCCCAGGCCAGCCAGGACCCACCAGAACCCGACGCGCATGTGCACACTCCCTCGCCTGCCCGAAACCCGGTGACGGTGAGACCCCCGGTGGCGGACGCCAACTGCCCTGGAGGGCAGCCCCCCGGAGGAAATCCGACGCTTCGGCGCCCACCGCTGGGGTGACACCTCCCGCGCGACACCTGGGCCTGGAGGACACCTCGGAACACCGGATGGGGCCGCCCTGGCGCGCCACACCTGGTGCGTGCTTCAGCGCGAGGAAGGGGTGATTCATCATCTCGGGCTTCCCCATCCGAAAGGAGCCTTGCATGAATGCCTCCCGCCTCGCCGCTTCATGGGCCGCCGCGCTTTCCCTCTCGCTCATCGCCTGCGGAGGCGGAGACGCCTCCCTGGACGTCCCCGAGGGTGAGGCTCCCGCCACCGTCGAGCAGGGCCTGGGCGTTCCGCCGCAATGCCCGAACGGAGACCTCATCTACTGGGTCGAGAACGTGCAGGCCTGTACGATGAAGTGCGGTACCACGCGCAAGCCCGGGAAGCCTTCGACCCAGTACGCCGCCTGTCAGTCCAACATGACGGGCACGCGCACGCTCATCAACGTCCAGTACTGCCTCCCTGGCTGCGAAATCGTCATCGACTAGGTCTCCCACCGGGAAGGCACGCGTCAGACTCTCGCCATGAAATGCCCGCTCTGACGCCACCTGGCGCGGGAGAAGGGCCTCTCCTCTCCCGGGCGCCGGCGTCCTTCACCTCGCGGCCCGATCCTTCGGCGCGGCGAGACGACGGCGAGCGGTCCGGTTCGAGGCGCCGGACCGCATCGACGGGCGTCGTCGGTGTGCTCGCTACTTCGAGCAGACCGTCACCTTGAACTCATCTTCGATCCCCGAGGAGTAGGAGAGCGGGGCATAGGCCCCTCCACCCTTGTAGGTCCCCGAGAAGCCCACGTCGTCGTAGAGCCGGCAGAACCCGCCGTCGCTCGCGACGCGCACGAGCGCCGCGCCACGGGTCGACTGCGCGAGCGGGATGCCGAGGTCGTTCTTCTCGACCATCGTCGTGCCGGAGGTGCGGAGCTTCACCAGCGTGCCGCCGAAGGACTTGACCTGCCCGGAGACCGAGCCGTTGAGCTTCGCGTCGTTCGTCGACCAGACCTTGGGGAAGCGATCAACCCGGACCGCGGCGGCCAGTACCTCCTTGAACTTCTTCGCCTGGACCTCGAGCGGCTTGAAGTGATCGGCGCCGATGGTCACGCTCGCCGAGGCAGTGAGCTCGGCGAACTCGCTGGCGACCTGCTTGGCGTGCGCGGCGGGATTCTTGAAGCGCGCGAGCCAGACGTTGGAGAGCGCGCCATCCTGCTCGAGCGCGGTGAGCGCCTCCTGGTCGACCTTGAGCTGATCCTCGAGGCGCGCCTTCGCCGCGAGCGACACGTAGGTTTCGGCGATCTTCTGATGGTTCCCAGCGAGCTCGCAGACCACCTTCGGCTGCTTCGCGCGCCCTTCGTCCTCGTAGTACTTCTGAATCGTCGGGTACTGGCGGTCTTCGCACTCCTTGGCGAGGGCGGGGAGCGCGAGGATCGCCCCCATGTCCTCCCGGACATGCCCGAGCGCGCCTCGCACCTGGCCGTCGAGGGCCATGAGCCCGGCCTGGATGGCGGCGCCGTGGCGATCACCGATGGTCGTGAACCGCGCGCGGCGCTCCAGGTCGAGCTGCATCTCGCCGTGGGCCGCGTTCACCTCCTCGCTCGCCTTCTTCCACTTCGCGGTGGACTCCGAGAAGAAGGTCTCGAAGCTCGAGGTGTCCCAATCCTTGTCCTTCTCCTTGATGCGAGCGATGCGGGTCTCGACGTCATCGAGCAATTTCGCGATCTCATCGAGAGTATTGGGGTCCTTCCAGTCCGACCTCTCGAACTTCTTGGTGATGCTCTTCATCTTGACTTCGACCGTCTGGATATCGACCTTGGCGGGGCTCTTGTTCGCGACCGAAGGCGCGGCGAACGCCGTGCTGGCCGTTGCCAGGTGCATGACGGCAGCAAGAAGAAGTGCGGCGCGCGCGCTTCGGCTGGCACTGCGCAGCTCGGAGGAGGGACGGAGGTTGGATCGCTCAGGCGACTGGGTCGACAAGTAGGGACTCCTGATGGTTGGGATGGCGAGGGGCCCGGGGCAGCGAACCAGCGCTTTCGCGCCCACCTCGTCGCTGTGGCGCAGTCGTACGAACCCGGTGCTGGCCGTGGCAGAGATTAGCCACAGGGGGCCCGCGCGCCAGTGAAATCCATACTGTGAGTGGAAAAGCTAAGAGGAACCGACGGCCTCTTTCACACCTCACGCTCTCAAGCACGGGCTCCGCGCATAGAGCCGCGTGCTCATCTACCCGCACGCTCCGCCGCCCCCCGTTCGGGATGATCTCGTCACTGCACGCGGTTCCTGCCGCCCATGACGATCCCAAACTTCTTCAGAGCTTCGTTCATCTCCGCGCTTGTCATTGGCACCGCCGCTCCGGCGCTCGCCGCCCCGGCCACTCCTCCCGCTCCCGTGGCGGAGGTCGGTCCGGACGGAGTGGGGATGTTGTTCCCCTCCGAGCCCTCCGGCAGCAGTTTCTACCTCGGCGACGGCGACCCCTCCGACTCCGAGCCATTCTTCAACATGAAAGGCGACGAGGCCACGCCCGGCCTCGAAGCCGGCGTCCCCTACTGGTCGACCCCAGGCCACCGCGTCACGTACGCGAGCGGCAAGCCCGCCGGAAAGACGGTGCGGCTCCACCTCCGTCCCAGCGGCGGCGAGCAGTCCTTCACCTGGCGTGACGGCGCCATTGAGAACGGCTTCATCGGCAGCCCCGACGATCTCCTGAACTTCGAGGCCACCGTCTACGTGCGCGTCCACGAGGACAACGGCACGCACCACTCCATGTCCTGGAAGATGCGCGGCGGCCAGCACACGAAGCCCGAGGTAGCGCGCTCGAGCTGCGTCGGCATGGACGTCCCGTTCGGCGGCGTCTCGCCCCAGGCCTACCGCGAGCTCGACCACCCGACCTACGACCACCTCTCGCTCACGCCCTACTTCGACTACCAGCTGCAGGAAGGCCGCTGGCTCGGCGTGAAGGTGGTCTCGTATCTGGTCGAGGGCGGCACCCGAAACCTGCTGTTCCTCGACACCAATCCCTTCGACGCCTCCGGCACGCCGCGTAACGAGTTCCGGCTCTTCACCGAATGGCACGACCGCGACGGCGAGAGCACCGGTCACTACAATCGGGCGGCCACGTGGGCCGGCTTGGAGACGACGTTCCGCGTGGATGGCTGGCGGCGGGTCGACTTCGCCTACCCCTCGGCACGCGAGATCGTGCCGCCGACCCCGTAAGCGCCCCGGCGTTCCGTGCGCTCGCGGTCGCGGGGCTGCTCGCCCCAGCCGATCGCGAGCGCGACGCGTCCGGCCGACGGTGAAGCGAGCGATTCGCGATATGCGCTCGGCAGAGAAGTGACAAAAACAATCACCTCTCATGCTGCGGCAAGCCATCGGAGTGCCCGCGGCCGACGCTGGCGTGGGCTCCTCGCGAGGCGTGAACCGCATTGAGCGAGCGGGCCGACGAGCCAGGCAGCCGCTTCCGAAGGCCCTCGTGAGTCGGCCGCTCCAGCGCCGCGCGGAACCTTGAGCCTGTCGACGCCTCATGCCATGAACAGCATCACGACAGACGGGGTGTGGCCTGCTGGTGCCGGGACGAGGGACGCAACGTCCAGGACCCGGCGACACCAGCCAACCCACCTCGCATCGTCTGCTTGGAGGCCACGGGCCGCGCGGCCCGTGTGCTCCGAGGCGACACCGCATTCCGGAGTCCTTGGACGTGAGCACAAGCAAGGGAACATCCCGGCGGGCACGCCCGACCCAGGCAGAGGTCGCGGGCCGCGGTTCGAAGTCACCGGAAACGCCCGGGATGCCCACTCCGCCGTCTCAGCGAGCCCCGAGGCCCGCGCGTCACCAGCGCGAGCCGGGTGAAGGCCAGCAGGAACGCCGATGGTCCCGCGACGTGACGGAGCGAAGCAACGCGCTCGACCTCGAAGAGGGAGTCTTCACGCGGGGCCCGAAAGACATGGCCCGCTCACTGAAACGCTCGGCGGAACAAAGCAGCCGACGGAAGGCTTCACCTTTCCAGTCCGCCATGTCGATGCTCACGTTCTTCGAAAACCGAGCGGGCCGCGGCCTGACGCCGGAAAGGCGGCAGGCCCTCGAGCAAGCCAAGGATGAGCTTCGGAGACTCTACGGCCGGCCGACGAAGGGCACACCACCCGCCTGATGCGATGCCTCGTCCTTTCTCAAGGCCGAGGAGGTAGCGCCGGTGCTTGCCCAGGTGCCTCCCGAGTGGCGGTGCTGTTCGCCACGGCCGTACGTGGACCTTGCCGCGTTGCTCCGGTCAGCGATGAACCGGGCCCAGCTTGTCGAGGGGGAGTCGACAAGTGCCGCCGCTGTGGACACGTCGAGCACGCTCCCAAGGCTGACGTGCGCCGCTGGCGGTGGTGCAGCGCATCCTCGGGTACTCCTCGACCACCGTTACGGCTGGCGTCTACGGCCACCGTGACGTCGAGGACATGCGCGCGGGCCTGGAGCAGCTCCGCTTCCGACCGCCAGGGACCTGGACTGCCTCGCCGAGGGCTGGCGCCAGGGTGCTCTCCCGACTCACTCACTCCTGCTTCGGTTCGGGCGACTCCCACGTGAAGTGCACGGAAGGGGCCTTCACCGCCTTCGCATCCTTCATCAGGAAGCCCTCTTCCCGCCGGGCCGCGCGCTTGAGCGCTGGCCGCAGTTCCGCGGAGATGGTCAACAGCACGCCCACCACGAAGCTCCGCCCCCGGCACGCCTCGGCGGCGTAGCCGAACGAGATGCGCACGGCGACCTTGTTACCCTCGATGTGGTGGAACGCGACCGAGCGCTTCACGGACTCGAGCCCACCTGAGTCGAAGCCCACGCAGTCCTCGCCGGGCTCCAGGCTCTGCATCAGCGCATCCACCGTCCTGGCGTCCTTGAACGCCGCCTCATCATGGATGTGCTTGCGGATGAAGCGGTCCGCCTTGAGCGCCGCGACCACGTCTTTCTCGGGAAACACGCTCAGCAGCGAGAAGGCGCCCTTGGGCTTCGTCACGTCCTCGGTGACGTAGGACGTGCTCGCGTACGGGTGCGCGCCCCCGGTGAAGCCCGAGTCCGAATTCTCGTAGCTCACCCAGGGGCCCACCACCGACAGCACCTTCAAGGACTGGGAGCCCTCCCAGCCGAAGGTGTTGGTGCCCTCCTCGGCCTTGAAGTTGGAGAGGAAGTCTGCCTGGCGTGACTGCAGGCCGAACACCTCCTTGCCATCGCGCAGGGCGCGTAGGTCCTTCGCGGACATCTCGAACGTGACGTCCGCTCCTGTCACCTTCCACGTGAGCGGCTGGGCAGGAGCCGCGAGCAGTGCCACCATCAACAGGGCGCTCATGTGCATGCGCGCCATTCTGCCCGGATTCTGCTCTTGGGTCAGGCGCTTCCCGAAGCGGGAGCAGAGGAAGCGAGCATGGCGCCCCGGGCCGGGGCGGGCAGGGACCGAGGAGGGAGAGGACACCGCGAGTGGAGCGGGGGCGGGGCGGAGGTGGCCCGCCTGCGTGGGCGCTACTTGCCCGCGTCCTTTGCCACGTCCTTGGCATCCTCGACGGGTGGGGCCTTGGGGAACGCCAGGTAGCCCTTCTCCGTGTACCAGGCCATGACCTGCACCTTCAGCCGGCCCGCCTTTACCATCGGGTCCTGCTCGGCGAGTTGCTTCGCCTCCGCCTTGGTGGCGGTGCGGTAGATGCACGCGCCGCGCATGCCCACGTCGTCCTGCTCATCGAAGGGGCCCGCGAGCACCATCTTGCCGCTCTCCCCCATGCGCGTGAGGTGCGCGAGGTGCTCTTTCTGCAGCTGCGCCAGCTCGGCCTCCGGCAGCTTCTTGGCGCCAGGTACTCGCTCGAGTAGGACGAGGTAGTGCCTGTCGAACTCGAACTTCTTCGCGGCGGGCTGGGCCGGCGCGGCGCCGAGGGTGAGCAGGAGCAGGGCGGTCGTGAGCGTCATGGCGAGGGTCCTCGGGAAGCAGGTGCGGGGAACCCTAGAGGCAGCGGCTGACGCGGCGCCACTTTCCGGCCGATGAGAGAAGGGCGATCCCACCACTCGGAGGTGGCGATGAAGGTGACGCTGAGCGGCGTGCTCATGGAGGAGCAGGCCAAGGCCCTCGCGTTCTCTACGGACGTGCTCGGCTTCGTGAAGAAGCTGGACCTCCCGGCGGGCGAGTACCCGGCTGAGCGCGTCACGCCATCGTTACGAAGGTCCTGTAACGTCTTGTGCTGGCACGGCGCACGTGCAACCTGGAGCCATTCCGATGCGAGTCGTTCATTCCCCGCGGCACGCCCTTCACGACGGCGGCATGGAGTTGCACCGAGGTGAGCTGGTGCCCTGCTTCGAGATGCCCGCGCGCGCGGACTTCATCCTGCAGGCGGTGAGGCAGGCCGGCCTGGAGGTGAGCGAGCCGCAGGCCTTCGGACTGGAGTCGCTGTGGGGCGTGCACGACGCCGGCTTCGTGGAGTTCCTGCGCACCGCGCACGCGCAGTGGAGGGCCATCGGCAAGCAGGGCTTCATGCTGCCGAGCGGCTTTCCGGCGCGGGGCATGCGCCGCGACCACCTGCCCTCCGGCATCAACGGACAGATGGGCTACTACGCCTTCGACGCCGGAACGCCCATCGTCCAGGGCACCTGGGACGCCGCCTTCGCCGCCGCGCAGTGCGCGCTGACGGCCGCGGCCTGGGTGGCGGAGGGGGAGCGCAGCGCCTACGCGCTGTGCCGACCTCCGGGGCACCACGCGGGTCACTCCACCTACGGCGGCTACTGCTTCCTCAACAACGCGGCGCTGGCGGCGCAGCACCTGCGCGAGCGCGGCTGCGCGCGCGTGGCGGTGCTGGACGTGGACTACCACCACGGCAACGGCACCCAGGACATCTTCTGGGAGCGCGCCGACGTACTCGTCGTCTCGCTGCACGGCACGCCGGAGACGGAGTACCCCTACTTCCTCGGCTACGCCGACGAACGCGGGGCCGGCGCCGGCGAGGGCTTCACCCACAACTTCCCGCTGCCGCGCGGCACCACCTGGGCGCAGTACAGCGCCGCGCTCGACTCCGCGCTGGACGCCGTGGCCCGCTTCGGCCCGGATGCGCTGGTGGTGTCGCTGGGCGTGGACACCTACGTGGGAGACCCCATCAGCGCCTTCGCGCTCGAGCGCGAGCACTTCCCTCTCATGGGCCGGCGCCTCGCGCAGTTGAGGCTGCCCACGGTGTTCGTGCAGGAGGGCGGCTACGCGGTGGAGGACCTCGGCCTCAACGTGGCCGGCGTGCTCGAGGGCTTCGACGCCGGACGCTGAAGGTGGGGGCAGGCACGCTACTCCTGGACGGGCTCGGCGGGCTGCTCGCTGCGCCGGTGCCGCGCGTAGAGCGCGTCGCGCCAGGCGACGATGTCCGGATAGCGCGCGCACAGTTGTGGGTGGATGCCCGCCGCGCGCGTGGCGGGGCCTACCGCGATGTGCCCGCCGTCCACGGGTGACACGAACTGCAGCGTCACCGCCATCGCGAGGTCCGCGTAGGTGAGGCGGTTCGCGACGAGGTGGCGCTTGCCGCCCGCGAGCGCACGCTGCAGCGCCTCCAACTCGAATACCAGCGTGGCCTCCGCCGCCGTGCTGTCCGGCATCCCGTACTTCCTGCGCAGGAAGGTCATGGCGAGGTCCACCGCGGGCACCGAGAGCTGGCGCACGAAACCAGGGAAGGCGGGTGGCTGCTGCTCCAGCTTCGCGGCGCGGTCGTTCGCGAGCCGGTCGAGGTAGCGCACTCGCGCCGCGCCGAGCGCGGCCTCGCTGCGGGCGTTCCAGGCGGCGATCTCCTCGGCGTGCTCGGCCGGAAAGAGCGTGGGCGCGCTGCCGTGCGCGTCCGCGTAGCGGGCGATGTGGAAGGAGTCGATGAGCGGGCCTTCGGGCGTGAGCAGCATGGGCGTGCTCACGCGGCCCTTCAGCCGCCGCGCCCGCAGCCGCAGCGAGAGTTCGCCGATGAGCGGGTAGTGCTCGCGGTACGCATACGCGAGGCGGTGGTGGTCCAGCGCCCAGCGGGCCTTTTCGGACCAGGGAGAAGCGGCCTCGCCAACCAGGGTCCACGTCATCGCTGCGCCTCCGTGCGCAGCTGCTGCTGCAGGAAGGTGCGCCAGTCTTCGATGAGCTGCGGTGAGAAGTCGTGGCCGAGGCCAGGGTAGACCTTCACGTCGATGGGGACACCGGCTGCCTTCAGTGCGTCCACGCGCGCCGCGGTCTGCGGGGCAGTGATGATGGGGTCGACTTCGCCTTGCAGCACCCACACGCGCCGCGTGGCCGGTGCACCGGGCGTGGGGTCTCCGAGCAAGCGCGAGCCCATGGGCACCGCGACATCCACCTGCTCCGGGTGGCGCAGCGCGAGCGCCCAGGCGAGGTCTCCGCCGTAGGAGAAGCCCGTCACGGCGACGCGGCGGATGCGGGGGTGTGCGGCGCGCAGCTCGCGGATGAGCTCTGCGAGCCGCGCGGCCATCTGCGCCACATCGGCGGTCTTCTCCGCGGTCACCTTCTGCTCGTGGCCGGCGGCGAACCAGGTGAAGCCCTCCCTGCGCGGGTGCGGGCCGCGCGGAAGCACGACGCGGGTCGGGGTGCGCCAGTCCTCGAGCAGCGGCCTCCAGAACCCGGGTGTGGACCCGGAGTAGTGCAGCGCGACGAGCATCGCCTCGGGCTCGCCTGCTCCGACGGTGTAGGTCTCGTAGGTGAGCGCGGGTGCAGCAACCGGCGCCTCGCGGGGCGCCTGGGGCGGGTGGGCACACGCGAGACAGAGCGCGGGCAGCATCCGGAGCACGGCGAGGTGCAGGGGCTTCATCATCAGACCTCCGACAGCGGAAGGGGAGACGCGGCGCTCACTGACTCTGCGGGCGTTTCTCGCTTGCCGGCACGCGCAAGGGAAGCCGGTTCTGGCGCGGCGACAGCGGGCACAGGCTGTAGGCGGAGAAGGCACAAGTGGGGTTGTAGGCCCGGTTGTAGTCCAGCACCACCGTGGCCCCCACGGGCGTCTCGGCCTCGAGCTCGCGCCCCGCGCCGTTGGTCTCATTGCGGTGGACCTCGTCGCCTCCTGAATCGCCGCGAGCCGGTGTTCGCGCCCGCCGCACCGTCAGCCGCTCGCGCATCACCAACTCGCTGTGGAGGCGGAGCACTTCGTCCAGGCGCACGGCCAGCGTCTGGTGGTGGCGCACGTTCTCACCGGGCCGTACGGCTCCTCGGGCTTCCCGGCGGCCGCAATCCGGCCCGGCACCGCGAATGCGTGAAGTCTCGGGCCTGCGTCACCCGGTGAAGACGCCCCAGCAGATGTCGTTCCGCGTCCGCTGGTCTTCGAGGACCAGCTCTCGGAGGGTGGCGGGGAGCCGTTCCCGCTGCCATCCGAGCTCCTGCAGACGGGCCCCTTCCGCCTTACCCACGGCGACCGAAGCGGCGGCGGCCCGGATGGCGTACGCTGCCGCGCCCAAGTAGTGCGCAGCGACGTGGGCGACGGCCACCGCCTGGCCTGCCGCGAGAGCCGCGAACCTGGCCGGGTCAGGCAACCCTCGAGCCGCGGCGTTGGCCACGAACGCGGTTTGGTGGGCGTCACGCATCCGCACTTCGCCCCTGATCCACGCTCGTCCCACGGCGATGGCATCTCGGGGGCGCGCGTCCTCCGGGCACGCGTTCTCGAAGAAGGGCAGGACGTGCTCCGCGCAGAGGGCAGCCCACTCCGCGAGCAGGTGGTGGTCCTCGTCGGTCAGGCTCCCGCCACGACGAATCGTGATCAGCCTCGGGTCTCGCTCTTTCGGCAGGATCGGCATGGCCCGATTCTCGCCCAGCCTCCTCGTCGACGCGATGGGATCGGCGATGGGGGCACGCCGGGGACCTCCTGTCGCGCCGTGCTCCCCCAAGCGGGCGAGGAGGAGGCGAGGATGGTGCTCCAGGGGGCGGCGAGGCAGGAGCCGAGGAAGGCCAGGACGCCGCAAGTGGACTTTCGCGGGGCTGCTCAAGCAGGACATTCGCGGTGGACGTGTTCACCCGCGTCAGGTGTGACCTGCACCAGCGAGTCCGTCGCTCCTTCGTTGGTGCCGATGAAGAACGTGTCCCGGGGGCCGTCGCGGGATAGACGGTGCCCGCGCCGTTGTAGGCCACCGTCCAGCCTTGCCAGAACCCGTCCGTCATCTGGAGCGGCAACCTCGTGCCCGTGTTCAGCCCCGTGAGCGTTGGCGAGTGCGTCGAGCCCCCAGCAGGAGCATGAGCGCTCCGAGGAGTGGCACCGAGGAGGTGGTGGTGCAGCCAGACTTGGACGGAGCGCCGCCATCGCCGTCAGGGACGCTGTCACCAGCGTCCGGGACACCACCGTCAGCCTCCTGCACGCCACCATCGCCGGACGGGACGCCGTCCCCTCCATCCGGGACGCCGCCATCCGTTGAGATGATGCACCCGGGGGTTGGCAGCCCTCGAGGGTAGGTCTCGCAGATGCCTTGGAGCGTACCTGGGTCGATGATGCGCTTCTGCGTATCGCCCCATGGCAGGACACGAGACATCGTGGAATCGGTGCGTGTCAGCAGGGCGAGCCCCAGCCCCTCGCCGATGGAGCGTGTCACCAGGCTCTGGACATCTCCGATGACGCAGCCGGGCTCGATGACTCCCTCGTCGCAGGGGGGACCGTCCAGCGTGGTGAGCATGCCATTGCTGTTGTTGAGGCTGATCTCGGTGCCGAGAATCTCACCGGTGGACACCCGGAAATAGCTCGTCTCATCGACGACGTCCCTTGGCGCGAAGGGCCAACAGTCATACTTGTCGTGACACGATTCATTCTGCCAGCAGGCATCGTCATCGGGGACGATGTCCGGGCAGTTCACCTGGCGGAAGGTCACCAGCATCTTCCCGTCGAGAGGTCGCGGTGCGGGATGGGGCACATCCTCGCCGGGTGTGAACACCAGGTCCGAGCAACTGGCCACGGCCTGGTTCCAGGTGTTGAACGCGGCGGTGACCGCGGCCCTTTCTTCAGCGGTCGGGTGGCCACCCGAGGTGGTCATCGCATAGGTCACGGTCCTGTCACCACGGCACAGCTCCAGCCCTTCGTATTGTGTACGCTCGTATGGCTGTGCCCACGCGCTGGACACACCGAAGAGGATGATGAGAGGAATGAGAAGAAAGACTCTGGAAGGGAGCATGTCCGGACAATCATAGACGGTGCGGATGACGTGTTGCGCGCTCCAGCCCAGGTCGAACAGATGTTCGGGGGGATGCCGAATGCGGCTTCCAGGTCAGCCGCCGTGGGCCGCGCGGTGGAGGTGGGGGCCTTCGACTTCACCGCGGATGGTGTCACGCCCCTGCCGCTAGCGGGCGTGATGCAGCCGACGCACCGGACGGAGTTCCCGCTCGAGTGGCGCCTGCCGGCCTACACGGGCTGGGCCGTGGTCGCGCACCCGCTCGCGACGCCGTCCATCCCCGCCATCTACGCGATCCCCGCTGCTGGGCTTTCTAGACCGCGCCGGGGATTGGGGCTTTCGGCTGGCGTCCGTGTTGGGGGGCATCGTCGTGCATGCGGCGCTTCGGCCGCTCGTCCGAGGGCGGCTCCGGCGGCCCCATTGAATAGGTAGCGCGCCAGGCGTGCGTGTCCCGGTGCTCATGCGGGTGGAGGTTCAAGTGATGTTGTCTCTGGTCGACTGAAGGACATGGGGCAGGGTGCAGAGGGTTTGTATTTCTTGTTTTGCTGGTATTTCGTGTTAACTCGTGCCCCTCCATCTGGAGGTGGTTCCATGAGGAAGTTCCCTCGCATCCTGGCGCTCACGGTGGTGTGCGCCGTCTCTGCCTTTGCATCCGGTTGTGGCGACGAGCGCAACGACACACCGCTCGCGGAGGAGGCTCCGGCAGGCACCGCTGGCGCGTCGCTCGCGTGCAGCACTCGCATCACCTACGGCGAGAGGTGGATTCGCCCCTCGGGGCACACCGCGCAGTACGACATCGCGAGTGGTTTGGTGACGTGGGATGGCACCTGCATCAACGAGGGCAGCAACTCGTATGCGGTGCTCTCGAACGGCTGGCGGCCGTACTTCACCGGCAACAACGCGTGTGTCATGGCGCTCGACACGGACTGTGCCGGGGCCACCGCGTGCTCGACGCGCGTCACCTATGCCGCGTCGTGGCTGCACCCGTCGGGACACCCATCGCAGTACGACGACGTGAGTGGGCGCGTGTTCTGGGACCGGGCCTGCACGAACGAGGGCAGCAACTCGTACGCGGTGCTCTCCAACGGGTGGCGGCCGTACTTCAGCGGCACGGGCGCGTGCGGCATGTCCTTCCGCTACACGGGGTGCGGCGGCCTGTACCGGAACCCGGTGGTCCCCGTGGATTGCGCGGACCCGGGCGTCATCTATGATGGGACGCGGTACGTCGCCGCGTGCACGTCTGGCGGCGCGGCGAATGCGTTCTCCCTGCGCACGTCGACGGACCTGGTGACGTGGACGAGCGCGGGCTCCATCTTCCCGTCGGCGTCGAAGCCCACCTGGGCGACGGGAGACTTCTGGGCGCCGGAAATCCACAAGGTGGGGACGCGCTACATCGCTTACTTCACCGCGCGGCACTCGAACGGGAAGCTGTCCATCGGCGCGGCGACGTCGGCGAGCGCGCTCGGGCCCTTCACGGACATCGGCCGGCCGCTCGTGCATGACACCGCGATGGGGATGATTGACGCCACCTTCTTCACGAGCACCACCGGGGCGCCCTACCTGGTGTGGAAGGCGGACGGCAATGCGGTGGGGCGGCCGACGCCCATCTACGGGCAGGCGCTGTCAGCGGATGGCCTGTCGCTGGTGGGCTCGCGCCAGACGCTCATCAGCAACAACCTCTCGTGGGAGGGCGGAGTCGTCGAGGCGCCGTGGGTCGTCGCTCGGGGCGGCTACTACTACCTCTTCTATAGCGGTAACGCGTACTACAACAGCACCTACGCCGTGGGCGTCGCGCGGGCGACGAGCCCGCTGGGCCCGTACACCAAGCTGGGCTCGCCGATTCTCAAGACGGGTGGTGGCTGGGTGGGGCCGGGACACAACTCCGTCGTCACCGGACCGCGCGGTGACATGTACATGGTCTACCACGCGTGGAACAGCGCCCACACGGCGCGGGTGATGCTCGTGGATGCAATCACGTGGCCCAATGGCTGGCCCGCGGTTCCGTCCGCGCCGTCGGCGAGCTCGCGGCCCATGCCGTAGCAGCTTCGCTGTGACGACTGCCTCCGCGCCGCGGCCTCATGCGCCTCGGCGCGGAGGTGCGCGTCGGCGGGGGAGGGCGGTTTGCCCGCTGAAGGCAATCGACAGCTCTGCGTGGCTCGAGGCACCTCGCAGCGCGCGGAAAATCGCGCCCCTCGGTCGGAGCATCGGGGCGGACATCGGCGTAATCGTGAGCCAGAGTCTCTCTTTCACCACCCGAAGCTCAGTCGGTCGGCTCCTGCCCCGACGGGATGAAGACGGGGAGCACCTGTCCTTCCAGCCAGGCGTCCATCATCCGGTTCTCAAGCAACTTCCCGACGACGTGGTAGCGCGACACCATCGCGGGGGAGGTGAGCGCGTCCTCGCAGACGACCGTGGCTTCGCGCAGGTAGGACGCGTGACACATCCACACCCGCGCGCTGTCGTTCCAGAGGAACCCGACGTGGTAGTCGAGCCCGACGACGTAGAGCCCCTCGCCGGCGCGCCTCACACTGTCGAGGACCCCGGACACGGGGCGGTTGCGAAACCTCCAGATTTTCTTCGGAGGTGCCAGCGCCTTCACGATGTACTCGGCGCGCTGCTGGGCCATTTGCGTGCGCTCGACACGGAAGCCGGCGTCCCGCAGCACCGTGGAGACGAAGTAGCCACAGGCGATGCTCCCTGTGCGTGGCGTCTGCCTCGGCGCGGTTGCGGTTGCACGCGGCCTTGTCGGCGCAGCCGCGGAAGTAGTCGCCGTCAGGAAGTTGGGTGGAATGCGCATCGGCGCATCGGCTACGTTGCGCCCTTTCGACGCAACGAAAGGCGTGCAGGAAGCTTCGCCGGGGGGCGACGGTTGCTTGCCGGATCTGCCGCTGGAAGGAGCTGGAGATGGAGCGCAACGACGAGAAGGGGTTCTTTTCCTGGGTCACCAGCCTGGTGCGCGACCATCGCGGCGCGCTCGCGGCGGTGGCTCGAAACGAGGGCCTGCTCGCCGACGACGCGCTCGACGCGGTCCAGGACGCCTTCGCGACCTTCCTCGGCCTGCCCCACGCGCGGAAGCTCGCGTACGAGGAGGACGACAGCCGCAACCTCCTTGCGATCCTCGTGCGCAACCACTCGCGGAACAGGAGGCGGCGCCACGAACTCGCGCGGCCGCATCTCAGCGACAGCGAAGTGGTCGAGAGCCTGGCCGACGATCGGGAGAGCGTCGATTCGCTCATCGCGCATGCCGAGGCGCATGTGCTCGCCTTCCAATGCGTGGAGAAGCTCGCCGCAGTGCAGCGCCAGGTGGTGACGCTGCGCCTCCTCGAGGATCAGCCGGGTGTCCGTGTGGCGGATCTCCTTGGCACCACACCTGGCAACGTCGCGGTGCTCTTGCATCGCGCGAAGCGTGAACTCCGCGCGTGCATGGAGGAGTAGCGCTCTCAGGCGGCGGCGCGGTGGAACTGCTCGGCCGGCTGCGGCTTGCGCTGCGCCAGCCAGACCCGCGCGGAATCGGCCATGGTGACGATGGCGGCGCCAATCATGATTGCATCCTTGACCACCAGCCGCCCGCGGCCGCTCAGCCACGGAAAGCCGTGGTGGGCGTCGCCGAGCGCCGGCACCCAGCTCTCAGGTGTGGTGACGAGAAAAGAGAGCGTTACTACCGACATGCCGATCACGAGGGCGCTGCCAATCGCGCCGAGCTCCGGGCGCCACCAATGGGCGGCGATGAGCAGGCCGAATAGCACGATCACGCCGCCGAGCAGGTAGGAGAACCCATAGGTCCCGTTCGCCTCGTGCCATGCGCGGTTGGCGGGAACGAGCGCGCCTTCGGCATTCATATGCTGCCGGTATTCGGGGGCGTCGTACGCATAGACGAAGCTCATGACCGGGCTGTTGGCCACGAACGGGACGATGCCGTCGGCTTCGTATTCGGCGACCTTGAGCGAGCCAATCCAGACGAGGACGACGATCAGGCCGGCGCGAAGGACGTTCATTCCGATGCGGTCGGCACGGGCGGCGAGACGGAGGAGTGACTCGATACGGGACAAGGATGGATCTCCTGCTGTGGGAAGCGCTCGAGCCCACGGTTTCGGACTCGAACGCTCGCGCTATGCAGTCATCAGGTCTCGTCCCGCCCGGGCATTACACGGAGCATGCGAAAGGCGAGCGAGGCGGCGTACTGCCAGCCGGTGCGAGCACCTGAGGTGGGCCGCCTCCCGCGGAGGCGCCATGCCAGCGCGAGGGTGGCGTCATGTTGAGCCCGCTTGGACGCCGCTACCGCGCGACCTGGGCAAACTGGGACACCCAGTGCATCAGGTTTTTGAGTACGCTCATGGAAAACACCGAAATATTTCAGCCGGCGACCCCGGGTTCCTCGAATGAAGCGCTCCTGGCACCGTCATTGCTATCGAGGGCGAGGTCGTTCCTAAAGAGGAGTGCTACTTGAACTCGGATCAACTGCGTCGGCTCTTCGCTCGAGCGCTGAGTGCATCACTGGCGTCCCCGCTGCTGCTCACCGGTTGTGGCAGTGGGGATATCTCCCTGGAAGGCTACACTTCCCCCACCTGCGATAATGGAAGACTGTCGGTCCGAGGGCTGTCTCCCGCGACACAGACGGACTTCGTCGCGATGAAGCTCATCGCCGACCTGTACACCACGCCCCGGCAGCAGACCCTCGTCTCCTCGGGGACGCCGTGCGAGACCGCCACGCAGCCGGTGGCGTGTAACGCGGAGCTCGAGGCCCTCTCCTCCGAGGAGGGGTTTCGCTCCCGCTGCGATCCGGACTGCTACGCGTTCTACCTCGTGACGACGCGAGGGGATGCGGTGGAGGCCCACACCTCTCAAGAGGCGCTCCAGGCCTTCCTGGGCGACATCGACACCTCTCAGGAGGCGCTGCTCCAGGTCTTCGCGGGGGGCTACGACCTGAGCTGCACCGAGTTGGAGAAAGGCGCGGTGAAGGCCAACGCGGACGGGACCTTCAACGTCGTCGCCTCGAAGGGGTTTGCGTGTGGAGAGGGCTCCAACCTGACGCAGTATCTGCTGGAGGTGACACCCTCGGGCGAGGTGCACGTGAAGCAGACCCGCATCCTGGAGCGGGGCACGAAGGGGTGCACCGTGGGGCGCAGGCCCGCGGGACTCCGCTCGGATGGCTCGATTGCATGCGCGGATGAGCTGGGGCAGCACTTCGCGCTCATTGCCCACCTGGAGGAGGCCTCCATCACGGCCTTCTTGAGGCTGCGGGACGAACTGGCGCTCCATGGCGCGGCGGTCGAGCTTCAGCAGGCGGCGCTGCGCAGCGCACTCGATGAGGTGGCTCACACGGAGGTGTGTGGACGACTGGCGCGTCGTCATGGCGCGACGCCTGCGCGCGCGGTGGTGGCGCCGCTCCCGCCCAGGCCGCTGAACGAGGTGGCGCTGGACAACGCGGTGGAGGGCTGCGTGCGCGAGACGTACGGCGCGCTGCTGGCTCACCATCAGGCCCTGCACGCGGAGGACGACGAGGTGCGCGAGGCGATGGTCCGTATCGCCGAGGACGAGACCCGGCACGCGGACCTGTCCTGGGCCATCGACCGTTGGGCGGTAGAGCGACTGCCGTCCGCCGAGCAAGAGGCGGTGCGCGCTGCACGTCAGCGGGCGGTGGCGGCGCTGCGTGAGGAGGTCTCCGCGCCGACCGATGCGGCGCTCCTGCGGGCGCTGGGGCTGCCCGAACCGGAGGTCGCCGTCGCGATGGTGGACCTGCTCTCGCGGGAGCTCTGGAATTGAGGGCCCGGGCCTGCTCCTGAAGCGGCCAAGGCGTCGAGGGTGAGACACCGGAGCCTCGCACGATGCCCTTGTCTGGAGCAGGCCGAGCCTTGAGGCGGGAGTCCTCGAACGAGGTTTCTCCCGCCCCAAACCTCACGTGGCCCGAGGTGCGAGGCGAGGTCTCACGGGAACGCCATGATCGTCGGCGGCGTGGTGCTGGTGAAGAAGTCCGGATACCTCGCTGTGTAGTGGCTCCCGCTGCCGCTCTCTCCCGAGATGACGCCGGTCTTCGAGCCCGAGACGGTTACCGTGGTGCCGTCCGCGGCAATCGCCACGTTCTCCGACACGATGTTGCCCGCCCCCAGGAAGACGCCCAAGCCGCTGCTCCGGATGACGGTCAGTGTGGCCGGGTCCACGTGGTGCACGCTGAGGGTGATGGGCGCGCTGCCGCTGAGGCTCGACTTCTTGGTGTAGCTCGCGGCGATTCCCAGCGCGTTCCCCGCCACGGATCGCGTCGGCTCATAGACGATGGACGTGCCCAGGGTCACGCTGCCGTAACCATACACACACGTCGGGATGGGCTGGCGGAAGAGCTTGACGTCATAGACAGTCGGCGTCACGTTCGGCTGCGGGTACGCGGAGATGCTGTAGATGCATCCGTCAAGCGACACGGATGACACCGCTGACTCTTGCTGCGCCAGCGCGTCGTCCTGCCCGGTCACCCCATCCTCTCCGCCGCAGGCAGGGAAGAGAACAGCGGTACAAAGATAGACAGACATTTTGAAGAATCGCATCGTGCAATGACTCCTTTGCTCGCGGGGGAAGCGAGGGAAGGGTAACAGCAAAGCCATTCTCTTCGTGGGCAATCTGCGCGCATCCACTCGCTCATCGATGACCCCAGCGGTGGAGCTGGTGGCGCTCAGGCCTGACACACCCGGGCGCTCTCCGTGTTTCCCCTGGGGTACCTTCGACACGCTTCCTCCCGGTGTCTTCCCAGGAAATGGAGCGGCTTTGGGCCACGATGATTGTCGAAGCCGGCTGTGTCGCTCCCTTTGTCGTCCGGGGCCGGTTCAGCGAGGGGCTCGAAGGCGAGGCGAACCTCAAGCCCTGCATCTGCGAATGGGACGCAGCGCACGTCCCGCGTTTTCCCTCCGCTGGAAACGACGAAGCCCCCGACCCTCTACAGGGCCAGGGGCTTCCAGGGATGCCTTCTGCGCAGCAGGCACTACACGATGGGCATGAAGACCTTGAAGCCCGTGCGCCCGCTGTTGGTCGTGTTGCGCTCGATGAAGTCGCTCGCGGACGAGTGACCATCACCCAGGGTGACGGCCGTGTGGCCGTAGATGCTGCCCAGGCGCGTGGAGGTGCTCTCCCAGGTGAGGACGAGGCCCGGAATCTTCAGCGCCTCCTCCAGCGACATGTTGACCTGCTTGAACTTGTCGCGCGGGAGGTTGTTGTCAATCTGGTTGCCGTTGCCCGACACGCCAATGCCCAGGGAATTGCGGATGGCCCGGCTGACGCCCGTGGCGCACAGGCCCTGGCTGTTGTAGCCGCCCATGCCCATGGCCGCCGAGCGGGCCGCATCCGCCAGTCGACGCATCGCGTCAGACGCGTTGCTGGGCCCCGCGCCCGTCGGGCCGCCGACGTCCGCTCCACCGCTCACGCCACCAGAGGGGCCTCCACCGCGAACGCCCTGACGGCCGCCTCCGGCGTCGAAGCTGTCACGACCGGAGTGCCCGATGCGCAGCGTGTTCCCCGCGTAGATGAGGTCGGGGTTCGTGATGTTGTTGTCACGGGCCAGCTTCTCCACCGTGGTGCCGAAACGGGCCGCCAGGCCGGAGAGGGTATCGTTGGGACGGATGCGGTAGTTGGACATGGAAGCTCCTACACCCATTCTCGCGACTTCCCCGGTGGAGTTGCTTCACCCTTCCAAGATTCTTGGATTGTTTGGGGAGTCTCGAGATTTCACCCAGAGCGACGCTCGTGCCTCTCCATGTGCGGACGCACCCATGGCGTGCCAGGAGCCGGACATTCGGAGAAGGCCCCTGCCGAGTCCCTCCTGTGGCGCGGTCATCGCGCCGCGCGTCTACGACTGCCCCCTCTGCGCCTGATGCGGCGACTGGTCAGTGACGTCAATGACTGGAGTGACGGTTCTCCTGCGTGGACTTCGGCCAACTGTGCAGCACCGTGACGTTCATCCTGTCCGGAGGCCGCGTGGCGCCGTCACGACTCCGTCACAGCAACCATGGTCTCATCGCATGGTGTCCAGGGCGGACGGTGGGGGAGCCTGCTCCGACGTGCCCGCATTCCTTTCATGAAGGCCACCTCCGCCCAGGGTGCGTGAAGCGAAGTCCTTCGTTTCCTCGTTGAGCGGAGGTATTGAGATGATGGCTCGTCTGATGCGCGTCCTGGTCATGGGGCTGGTGTGGATGCCGTTGCTGGCGCGAGGACAGGGGCTTTCCAAGGAGGAAGTCCGCGAGCCTCCCGTGGACATGGCGTCACAGTCCTCTACCGAGTCGCCGCCCACAGCCTCGCCGATGCAGGGCTCCGGGGTGGCGGCGGATGATGACTACTCACTTGGAGGGCACCTGGTCGTCGGGACGCTCCTGGGTGGCGTTGGGCTCTTCACTGGCACGCTGGTGGGAGGATTGGTCGGCGCAGTGCTGGATAGCGATTGCCCGCTGACGCGCTGCGGAGACACATTCGCGTTCGCCATTCCAATGAGCCTGGGGACCGCGCTCGGAACGTCGCTCGCCATCTACCTGACGGGGGACAAGTTCAACGGGAGGGGCAACTTCGGCCCCACCTTCCTGGGCGCCGCACTGGGAGCGGTTCCATTCGCCTTGCTCACGACCAGCCGCCACGATCGCGTGGCGAGGATTGGCACCGTCGGGATGCTGGTCACTCCTCTCATCGGTTCGTTCACGGGCTACTGGCTTTCGCGATCGCCGAGCCCTTCGCGCGGGACAGCGCGCGCCGAGCTGCCGGAAGCCCAGGCTGCTCCGGTGCTGGGCCTGACTCGAGGCGGTGGGCTCGTCGGGGTGATGGGACACTTCTGAGCCTCCGCGATGCGGATGAGACGCAGTTCCTCTACGGCGATTGTTTGGGGGAGGCGGAGCACTGCTTTCTGTACGATCAAGAGCAGGGCTTCCGGTCAGTCTCGCCCGGCCAGGAGCTTGGGGGCGGTTCAATTCGGCGGAGCCTGGCGAACACCACGACGACCGGCACGCGCCGCGCCTCAGCGAATCCAGCCCGCCGCGCGAAAGATCCGCGCGTAGAGGTCGCGGATCACCGGCTCCTTTCGGCGGTTGTATTCCATCACATCGTCCATGCCTTCGGCGGAGGTGTACTTGACCGCCGCGTAGCGCTGCCGGTCGTCGTCGTGCTCGCGCAGCCAGTCGCGGAACATGAGGTGGCGAATCACCTCGGGGCAGTCCGGGCCGAACACATGCAGGTTCACGCGTGGCGCGGCGAGCCGCAGGCAGCGGTGCTGATGCCAGGACGGCTCGCGGATGATGAGGTCGTAGCCCAGGCTCTCGAGGGCAGGCACATAGTCGTCCTCGCGCGTGGGGTCGGCGACGATGAGGTCGATGTCGATGATGGGCTTGGCGGAAAGGCCCGGCACGGCGGTCGAGCCGACGTGCTCGACCTGCATGGCCGATGCGCCCATCACACCCTGGATGGCCACGGCAAGCTCCGCGTAGCGCGTCGGCCATCCGGCATCATAGGGAGCGACTGCAACTTTCTCAGGAGCGGGCTTTCCTTTTACCCAGGGGTTCTCGCCTGGGTCGGCATCGTAATGACGCATGATGTCTTCGGGGCGTGGCATGCTGGGCATTCTCGTTCAGCTTCGCGTTGTGGCCCATGCGAATCTCGCCATGCGCTGACGCGGAGCCCCTCCGCAAGCACTGGCACCTCCATGAGCTGAGTCAGTGGTCGCGCGGTATCGCTGATGCGCATGACCTCCTCCGGCGAACACGGGCCAACGGTATCGGCCGGGGCATTCCAATGAAGGAAGTGGGCCATGAGCTTCTCGACGGTAAAGCGCCACTTCGGCGTGGTCGGCTGACAAATTCACTCGGACGAAATACTCCGCCTTCTCAGGGGCGCTCCCCGAGGCGCTGTGCGCCAGCAGCACTCCGCTCCCGCGGGAATTCAGTCGTCGCGCACGTTCCGGACATCCGGCTTCTTGCATCCGGGCGTCAGGCACACCCCGCCCACGACTGCACCGCCCCCGAACCCCGGCTGAAGGTCCAACGTATGCGTGTGGAAGCGCACGCGGACGAAGGGATGACCACACCGCAGGTCCATGTCCAGGGCAGGGTCATGCTCCTCCGGGAGCAGCGGCAGCCCGCCGATTTGAAGCGCGAGCGGATGTCACTCGTGTTGACGCGTGAGGAAGCGCTCGTACCGCCACGGCACGAAGCCCTTGGGAAACGGCTTCTTCAGCGCGGCGGCGTCCCGGTACTCGACGAAGGCACGCGCGGGCGTCTTCGGGGCGCGCGCTGGCTTCACCGCGCGGGCGAACAGCAAGGACCTGTCACAAGGCTCGCACTCGTAGAGGCGCACGGTGCGCGCCTCCATCCCAGCGTCGAGCGAGGGAATGTGGAGTACGCGGCTCGGCTTCACGCGCCGGTTGCACTCGGGGCAGGCAGCCCGGGCCTTCAGGTCCGCGGCGGAGAGGCGACCCGGCTGGGCGTCCCAGCAGCGCGCGCCCGTGAGCCCGAAGGGCGCGGGGTGGAGGCGGGCCCGCTCCGCGCTCTCGAGGATGGCTTTCGGCAAGCGCTTCGCGCGCTTGAGCGCCTCGAGTTGCTCCACCAGCCAGTCGCCCTCGACGTCCTCCAGCTCGGGCCGGCGCCCCTCCACCAGCCATTCGACGACGGCGCGCGCCAGGTTCACGCGTGCGCTCGGCGCGGAGCCCTTCGCGTCCGGACTCCCCGCCTCCGCGAGCACCGCCGCGAGCGCATGGGCTTGCGACTTCGCCTTCGCGCTCCGCCGCTTCAGGTAGTCCCCGAAGCCCGTGCCGTCACTCAGGGCACGGCGGTCCAACTCCTTCTCGTGCAGCTTCTGCTCCTTCTCGGTGACCAGGTCAGGCGCGATGTGCTGGAGCACCCCCAGGAGCTCGGCGGAGAGCGCCACCTTTGCCCCCGCGAGGCGCCGGAGGAAATCCAGGGCCTGCTTGACCTGCTCGAACCTGTACGAACCTGGAACCGAGCTCCCGCTGACATCCCTCGCCGCGAGCCACCCGGGAGCCCAGGGAGCCACGGCCGCTATCTCCTTGAACCGATGCCCTTGCTCCCGAGCCAGCCGCTCCAGGGGCTTGCGCGCCGAGGGCTTCGTCAGCGTTTGCAGGGACGCGCACCACGAGGCGAAGCTCGACTCATCCAGCAGCCCCGGCGGCGAGTAGCGCTTCGGCCAGGTCTCCACCTCCGTGAGCAGCTCGATGCGTCGGCGCAGCTCACGAGGGTCCGTCGTTTCGAACTCGAACCTGGGCAGCAGCTCCTCGTACGTCAGCGCCTCGAACGCGTTGCGCGGCCGGAACACGTTGGCGAAGAAGACGTCGTTCTTGGGAAGCGGAATGTTCAGCTTCACCAGCCGGGTGCGCAGCAGCCGCAGGGACTCATCGTCTTCGGGACGTGACTCGGCGCCAATCGGCGCGGTGAAGTCCCGCTCGCAGCTCACGCATGCCACGGCGGTCGGAGCGGTGGCTGTGCCACACGCGCAGCGCAACACGGTGGCCTTGCGTGGCACGTACTTCAGCGCCGCTTCCCGGCAGTGCTTCTGCAGCATGACGAAGTCGGTCTTCACGCGGCGGTCGGAGTGAGCCACCGGGAGCGCGCGTTTCTTTCCCTCCCAGAGGAAGCACCGCACCTCGCCGTCGAGGGTGAACTCCGCCAGCTCTCCACGCCCCCCGAGCCGCAGGGTCCAATCGAGCAGCGCCTCGAGCATCGCGCGCTGCGCCGGAGCGTCCGCCTCCGGCACGGCGCAGCTCAGCTCGATAGGGCAGATGAGGGTCGACACGTCGAACAAGGGACGCCGCTGCAGCTCTTGGAGGAGCTCTCCTACCGGGAGGGACTGCCCTTCCAATCGACCGGCGGACCACTTCTTCTGAGAGGCCCCAGCGGCATCGATTCGAGCCGCCAGCCCCCGCAACCCCTGGATTCGCACACGCGCTCCTGATGTGAACTCCGGCGACAGCGTCTACCCGAGGGCAACTGTCATCGTCCATCCGGGACGCCACGAGCAGGATGCCCCTCACCTCCGCGCCAGCCCACGAAGCCAGCGGTGAAGCACGGAGCCGCGTCCCAGTCTCACGCTCACCGCGGGCTCGTGCTTCGCCAGAGTGCTGGAGAGCGCTACCTTCCTGGCGCGGCGCGAGCCGTTCTCTCAGGCTGGAGGCAGGCTGACGACCTTGCCCGGTACGTGCCCCTTCTTGAGTCGGGGCTCGACCGCTGCTTGCAGGTACTCCAGCCAGTCGATGAGGGCCTCGTCGGGGAGGTGATGGGAGCGGCTCTTCCAGAGTGCCCGCTCCAGTCCTCGGGGTGGACAAAGGCGAGACGTCAGTTCCCGCCGGACTGTCTGCTCCGGGTACGCGCGGAGGAATGCCTCCGCCAGGGAGCGAGCTTGCTCCAGCGGCGCGCGTCCTCTCAGGTCCAGCAGGAGTACGAGGAGGTCGTCCGCATGCCGTTCGCTGGCGTCGAGGCTGGTGTCGTGTTCCGTCTCGAAGTCGATGAGCCAAGCGCGCTGCTTGACCTCGTCATAGAGGAGGTTCTTCAGGTGGACGTCCCCATGGGACCATGCCCGGGAGGCGCCGGGTAGCGTCAGGCCGTGGGCCCGGTGCAATTCCCTCGCGGCGGCCTCCATGATGTTCGGCGTGAGTCGACCTTGCTGGAGCAGCCGGTCGAGGCGCTCTCCTGGAAGGGCCTCCAGGACAACCGCGCGTCCGCCACAAGGCTCGGCAAGGCGGCCCGGGTGCAGGAGCGCGAAGGAGGCCAACTCCCGACCTCGCCAGCGTGAGACTGAAGGATGCATCCGGATGCGGCTGCGCGACAGGTGCAGGAAGACATTGCCTACGGCGATGACCGCACCCATGCCGAGGCGTCGCTGCTTGTGCCAGAGGGAGACGCCTCGCCGGACTTCCAGGGACACCGTGTTGATGCGCACCGCGTCCATCGCGAGGGCGAGTCCGTGGTTCCAGCACTCCGGGAGGGACCGCGCGCGGCTCACGTTCGTAGATCCTCGTACCAGAGCACGACCGCGAGACAGCCCAGACACCAACAGCGGAGCCATCCGCGTCCTACCACCCCTCCGAGCAACATCACCCCGGCCAGCATGAGCACCGTTCCCATGGCGCTCGGCGTACCGCCTGCCCGGCGGAGCAGGGCGCGTCCGCTTCGCCAAGGATGCTCCGTGCCATCCAACAGCAGTGGGAACAGGAAGAGCCCCTGGGCCTCAGCGGCATAGAACGCGAGCCCCGCCACTACGAGCGCCACCGCGAGAGGTGCCCCGAGTCCGGATGCGAACCCTCCGGCGACTCCTGCGGAGAGCAGTGCGCCACCGTACTTGAGGGCGCCCCATCGACCCACGTTGGGCGGCACGGTGGCCGCGGGCTGACCTCGTACCAGGGCCAGACCGTTCGCCATCCACGCCGCGCCGCCAGTGAAGCCCGTTCGCCATGCGCCTCGTGCCTCGTCGGCGAGCACCGAGCCGGGGGCGTCGTAGAGGCAGGCCGCGCGCTTCAGCAACTCGGTGCCTCGCTGCCATGACGAGGATGGGCTATCCGCCACGAAGATTCTCACGGACGAAGCAGAAATGCGCCCACGCGAGGAAGGCCGCCGCATGGCCGGCGAGCAGCGTCCGGTGCAGCAGGGCCTCCCACCGGTCGCACCGCCGACGGTGAAAGACGAACTCGTCGTAGCAGATGAGGGCCACCGTCCCGATGAGGACGACGAGCACGGGGAGCAGATACATCTGGGGCCTGTGCGCCACCGACGCGGCGCACATCAAAAGGAACAGCGGGAGTCCTCCGCCAGCCAGGGCCAGGAACTCCGCCTGGTGCTCCCTTGGCCCGACTCGGAGCCGGGCCACGCGGTGGTAGCGCCAGTCCGCCACGCCGGCCGCTGTCGCCGTCGTTCCGGCCAGCCCCACCACCCAGAACTCCCAGGGGTAGTGGAGGGGCTCGGCGAGCCAGGAGAATCGCGTCTGCTGAGACACCACCAGCAGCGCCATCACGAACAGCACGCCCGGTGCGAGCGAGGCCAGCAAGTTGGCGGCATCCCGGACGCGCTTCAGGGATGGGCGACTCAGCAGCGGGGAAGGGCGAGAGGATGCATTTGCCATGGTGGGCTCTCGGAGGACTCGCGGAGGAGCTTGCCATGGATAGACGCCTCCCTCACCGGGAGATGCAGGGTGCCCACATGAGAGGCCTATGAAGGGAGTGCTGCATGCCAGGGAAGTGCTTCACGTCAAATGCCAACCACGTCGTTGCTCTTTTCGGCCATGGCCTGCTTCCTCCCCACTGTCCGTGCGCGTGGCTCGAGGGATGAGCCCGGGCGCTACCGCCAGGAGTCCTGGACGCGGAGCTCGAGCGGGGCTGGCGCCTGAAGCTGAACGTGCTCGCCCGAGCGCGGGTGCTGGAAGGTGAGCGACTCCGCGTGCAGCAGATAGCCGCCGTCTCCGGGCAGGCCGGGGTTCTCCGCCAGCGGCAGGCCGCCCACGGCGAAGAGCGGGTCACCCACGAGCGGGTGGCCGATGAAGGCGAGGTGGATGCGGATCTGCTCGGAGCGCCCCGTGTGGATGTCCACCTCGAAGAGGGTGTGCTCGGTGCGCCGCTCCAGCACCCGGGCCGTGCTGTGAGAGGGTTTTCCCCGCGCACTGGCACCATGGACTTCGCCCAGCCGCGGATGGGGCACCAACCCGATGGGCGCGCGGATGTCGTAGGACTCCTGGGCGGCGAGTCCCTGGGAGAGTGCGCGGTAGCGCTTGTGCACGCGGCCCTCGCGCCAATCGCTCGCCAGGCGCGCGGCTGCGTCGCGGGTGCGGGTGAAGAGCACGAGGCCCGACGTCGCGCGTCCCAGGCGGTGCATGGGAACCGCCTCGGGCCATCGTGCCTGGACGAAGGAGAGCAGGGTGTTCTTCAGGAAGCCTCCCGAGGGCAGGGTCGGCAGTCCGCTCGGCTTCACCACGACGACCAACTCCGCGTCCTCGTACACGAGCTCGAAGGACTGCGGAGTGTCCGCCTCCTCCCATGGCGGGCGGTGCCAGCACAGCCACTGCCCCGGCCTCAGCGGCTCCGAGCCGTCGGCGGTGACGTCGTCGAGTCGCACCTCGCCCCGCGCGAAGCGTGCCCGCCACTCCTCCTCCGAGGAGTGACGATACTTGTCCGTCATATGGGCGAGCGCGCTGCTGCCCGGTCGGCGCCCGAGCTTCTCGCGATACACATAGCCGTCGTTGAGCAGCACTCGCACACCCTACACCGCGTGGGCTCGCGGTGGGAGGCACTCCGCCTCCCGTCGCCGTCCTCCGCGTCTGGCTTACCCTCAAAGCGGCGGCAGCTTGTCCAGGTAGCCTGACTTCGACAGCCACATCACCAGCGCGAAGCTGATGGTGTTGAAGGCCGCGTGCGCGACAACCAGGGGCAGCAGGCGTCCCCGGAACCAGAAGACGAACCCGAACCAGGCCCCCATCACGAAGGTCTGGAAGACGGCGAGCGTGCCTTCGTAGAAGTGGCCCACGGAGAACAGCACGGCCGCGACCAGCACCGCGGGCACCCAGCGGCCCATCACCACGCGCAGGCGGGGCACGAGGAAGCCCCGGAAGACGAACTCCTCGAAGCCTGTCACCAGCACCATGATGGCCGCGAAGGCGGGCACGTCCAGGCCGGTGTCGATGAGCGCGGTGGCCAGGCCCTTGCGCGCCAGCATCTCCTTGTCGGCCAGCTTCAACGCCACGGCGACGGCCGCCATGGGCACCGACGCGGCGATGTGCACCGCGTAGGTGGCGACGAGCACCGGTACGCCGAGCAGCAGCTCCTTCGCCCAGCCCTCGCGCGCCAGCCCTACCTGCGCGGGCCCTTGTCTGTCGCGCCACACCAGCACCGCCACCAGCAGGATCATCCCCAGTGCGCGGATGCACAGGGGCGCCATGGACAGGGAGATGCCCTTCTCCTGCTCCGCCGCGGTGGCGACCCAGGCGCCCGCGCCCGTGCCGCCCAGCGCCACCAGGAGCCCCAGGACGCCCAGCCAGGCGCCTGCGCGCGTGGCCTCCCAGGGGCGCAGCAGGGCCAGTCCCCAGGCGAGCAGCGCGACCGCGAGCACGGCCAGGACGACCCGACCCGCGGGGCCCGCCGACGAGGGCCCGAGGACGGCGAGGAACACGAACGCCGCTTCTGACAGGGCCCGGCGCCGCGGCGGGGCGTTCTCCAGCAGCACGGCGACATCACGACGCACGGGGCGTTCCTCCGGTCCAGGCCACGGGGCAGGGGCCTCGCGGGATTCCGGACACGCTACCGGCTTCGCCCTCGGGTTTCTGAGCCCTCCTCGGCTTTCCGTTCATGCGACGCGTGCGTTCCAGCGGGAGCGCCCGGGGAGGGAAGGGTGGCATCCTCATTGACGGCCGCGAAATCGCACGTGGCCTTGCTGGACACGCGGGAGCAGGAGCCGCTACGGCCCTTGCTTCGGAGGGCGAGTGGCGGCGGCAGCGGCGGCTTCGCGCAGCTTGTCCTTCTTGCTCTTGCGCCGACCCTTCACTCCGCCGTTTGGATCCCGGGGCGGCGTGGTCGTCGAGACCTCTTCCGTCGGCTCGAAGCCCGGCACCTGCTCGCGCGGGAGGTCGAGCTGGTGGCGTTTCTCGATGAGTCGGAAGTGGGCTTCGGTGCCCGCGCTGACGAAGCTGATCGCCACGCCCTTGTCGCCCGCGCGCCCCGTGCGGCCGATGCGATGCACGTAGTCCGCGGTCGAACGGGGCAGGTCGTAGTTCACGACCGCCGGCAGCTGCGCGATGTCCAGGCCGCGAGCGGCGACGTCCGTGGCCACGAGCACGCGCACGCGCTTCGCCTTGAAGTCCGCGAGCGCCCGCGTGCGCGCGCCCTGGCTGAGTTCCCCATGCAATGACGTCGCGACGATGCCGGCGCGGTTCAGCTTCAGGGCGACATGGTCCGCCGTGTAGCGACTGGCCACGAACGTGAGCACATGGCTCCACGCATGTGTTTCCAACAGGTGCCGCAGCAGCATCGTGCGCCGGGGCACATCCACCTGGAGGGCTCGCTGGAGGATGAACTCCGTCGAGGGCAGCTCCCCGTCATCGACGTCGATGCGCGTGGGCTCGTGCAGCAACTGCTCCGCGAACTTCCGCACCGCGGGCGGGAAGGTGGCGGAAAACAACAGGTTCTGGCGGCGCGTGGGCAGCAGCGCCAGCAGGCTGTTGAGCTCATCGGCGAAGCCCAACGAGAACAGCCGGTCGGCCTCGTCGAGCACCAGCGTCTCCACCTGGTCCAGCCGGAGCGCGTTTTGATGCACCAGGTCCAGCGCGCGGCCGGGCGTGGCCACGACGATGTCCGCGCCGCCCCGCAGCGCCAGCATCTGCGGGTTGGCGGAGACGCCACCGACCGCGAGGCAGGTCTTCAGCGGCTTCTTCAGGTGTTGGCCGTACCGCTGGATTGAATCGACGATCTGCGCGGCGAGTTCCCGCGTGGGCACCAGGATGAAGGCCCGCACCGGTCGGACCGACCCTCCGGGACGTGCCCGCAGGGCTTCCAGGATGGGCAGCAGGAACGCGGCGGTCTTCCCTGAGCCCGTCTTCGCCGAAGCCCAGACGTCGCCACCTCGCAGGACCACGGGGATGGTCGCGCGCTGCACCGGCGTGGGTTCGTCGTATCCGAGTCCGGCCACGGCGCGGGTGAGCGCGTCCGACAGGCCGAGCGAAGCGAATGTCATGGGATGGAAGCCTTGGGTAGCGCGAGGACGCGGAAGCCTACCCTGCCCGGGAGGTCCGCCCCCGGAATTCCTACCCCCCTCTCCATCCAGGCAAGGTGTCGCCCGGACCCCGAGGGGGGCGGGGGGCGTGGACTCGCCCCGTCGCGGGACGGCCCGACGTGTTACGAGCATGCGCATGGCGATTTCCACATTCCCTGAGCGTCTGCGTGCCGTCCTCGTCGGTGTCCAGCTTCCGGGCGTCTCGGACGAAGAGCACGCCGCGGACTTCGCGGAGCTGCGCCGGCTGGTGCACACGCTGGGGTATGACACGGTGGCGACCGTGTCCCAGAAGCGGACGCGGCTGGCCACGGGCACGGTGCTCGGGACGGGCAAGCTCAAGGAGCTGGCGGCCCTCACCGGAGGCTCGGGCGTGATTGCATCCGGAGCGAGCGACCGGACGTCCAAGGCCCGCGAGAAGTGGGAGGCCGCCGCCAACACGGAGCCCGACTCCGAGGACGAGGTTGTCGAAGAGGAGGCCGACGGCGTGGAGACGGAGGACGCGCTGCTGCCTCCGCCTTCGGAAGAAGACGACAAGGCGGAGCCCCGGCCCACCGTGGTGGTCGTGGACCACGAGCTGTCTCCCGGCCAGCTGCGCAACCTGGAGAAGGCCACCGGCGCGATGGTGCTGGATCGCGCGGGCGTGATTGTCGACATCTTCCACCGGCACGCGAAGAGCCATGAAGCGCGGATGCAGGTGGAGATCGCCCGGCTCAACTACCTGGCCCCCCGGCTGCGCGAATCCACCGGAGGCCGCGAGCGGCAGCAGGGGCGTGGCGCGGGGGACTCGGCGCTGGAGCTGGACCGCCGCAAGATTCGCGACCGGCTGGCGGAGTTGCGCGAGGGCCTGGCGGCCATCCAGAAGGACCAGGACCACCGCCGCTACGCGCGAAGGGACCTGCTGCGGGTGGCATTGGTGGGCTACACGAACGCGGGCAAGTCCTCGCTGATGCGTGCGTTGACGGGCAGCACGGTGCTGGTCGCGGACCAGCTCTTCGCCACGCTCGACACCACGGTGCGCGCGATGCAGCCGGAGACCCGTCCGCGCATCCTGGTCTCCGACACGGTGGGCTTCATCCAGAAGCTGCCGCACGACCTGGTCGCGTCCTTCCGCTCCACGCTGGACGAGGCCCTGGAAGCGTCACTGCTGCTCTATGTGGTGGATGCGTCGGACCCCACGTGGGCCGCGCAGTTGGAGGTCACCCGCACGGTGCTCCGGGATATCGGCGCGGACGCCGTCCCGAGCAAGCTTCTCTTCAACAAGGCGGACCGGCTGGACGCGGCGGCGAAGGAAGCGCTGCTCGCGAAGCACCCGGACGCCTTGCTGCTCTCCGCGCACCTGCCGGACGACGTGGCGATGCTGCGCAAGAACATCATCGCCTTCTTCGAGTCCTCGATGGTGGAGGCAGACCTGGTGATTCCCTACTCCCGGCAGGGGCGCATCAGCGAGGTGTACGAGCACACCACGGTGGTGTCCCAGGCCTACGACGAGAGCGGCAGCCGGCTGCGCGTGCGGGGCCTTCCAGGGGCCATCGCGAAGCTCACCCAGTCGTTCCAGGAATAGGCCTTCTCTGGGGCCACCCCAGCGAAGGTCGTCCACTCCGCCTGCCTCACGGGCCGGGAAACCGGAGGCCCCTGACGCCCGCGCTCCGGCACGGCACCGGAGGCGGGCTGTTCCAGCGGACTACTCGGCGCGGCAGACGGCCGGCGCGGAGAGGTTGGGGCGAATCATCTTGAACGGCTGAATCAGGTCCGGGACGCGGAGCAGCGCGTCACGGCAGCTCGCCTCGTCGTTGCCAGACATCTCCACCTTGAAGCTGCAGTCCTGCGCGCCCTCGCAGACCGTCTTGGCCAGCCGCGCATAGCAGTCTACGGCGCGGGCGCAGGTGCCCTCGCCCAGGTCCACTGACGCGGAGGATGACGTCGTCGAGGCAGAGGCCGTGTTCGTGTTCGTCGACACCGACGCGCCAGCGGACAGGGAGTCCCGCGAGTTCGCGTCCGGGGCGTTCAGGTTGATGGTGACGTTCGTCTGCGCGGGCGCGTGGGTAGGGGCGGCGACGAAGCGCGGGTTGATGCGGTCCTGGGCGCAGAGGTACAGCTCCTCGCCCTTCTTGCGCACCGTGGCGAGCTTCGCTTCCAGCTCCTCCGGAGGAACCTGCTTGTCGTCCACGGAGACCTGGAAGGTGTACGCGTCCTTCCCATTGTAACGGTAATACATCGTGGAGGTCGCATCGTAGGTGACGGCGATGGCCGTGTTGTCCATGGACTGCGACTCGAGACCGCTCTCCAGGGCGCAGACGCCGATGGACGTCTTGGTCGTCGAGGCGTCATGCGAGTCGACGGGCAGCGTGTAGTACTTGTTGGCACCACAAGCCGCCAGAGAGAGACACAGAGACGTCAGGGACAGTCCCTGGATGAGCCGCTTCATGAGGTTTGCTCCTAGGTAGGGGAATGGGTCCGCGCTGGTGAAGCCCGGCGGAGTGACGCATCGACGCGTGCACCGGTTGCTCATTCAATCCTGACACGAAAAGGCCCGCCACCGGAAGTCTCGGGGACGGGCCTGTCGCGGGCGTTTCTCGAAACCTGGAACTGGTGCGGCGTCGGCGGCGCAGGTCGTCAGCTTGGAGGTGATGTCGATGGACGCGGGGCTCGTCGGCACGGCGATGGTCTTGCCGTTGGCGCCCTTGAAGTCGAGCGTCTTGAGGTTCACCGAGGTCCCACCTTCAAGGAAAGGCCGTGCATGTAGCGCATGAAGCAGGGGACGCGGTGGGCATCGTCGCCCGAGAGTTCTCGCAGCGCTCGTGCGGCCTCTTTTGTGACGTTCAAATCGCGCTCGATGAGGCGCTACGCCACACCTACGTCGCAGACTCGACATGGGCGTTGTGCACTCGCGGGACATACGGGGCGTTGGGCTTGCAGTGAGTGGGCTACGTGCCCAACTCACCTCTTTTCCAGGGGCGCGGACCAACGCCTGCGGAAGGTGCCGGATGATTGATGTTCGCCAGCCGCTGGAGCCGCCCGCGCGTCACGGGCTGCCGAGCCTTGCGAAGGGGAGCGCATGCAGTCCATCGGTGAGTTCAATGAAGACCGCCCGCAGGACGCCTCGCGACGCCGGCATCCGTGGCGGTCCACGGTCGGGCTGAAGGTGCTGATGGCAGCGACTGGCATCGTGCTGGTCGTGTTCCTCGTCTTCCACCTGCTCGGCAATCTCCTCGTTTACCGAGGGCGGGATGCCCTCAACGAGTACTCCGCGTTTCTCGTTCGGGAGCCCCCGCTCCTGTGGGCCGCTCGCGCGGTGCTCCTTGCCTCCGCCGTCATCCACATCGGCGCGGCGGCGCTGCTCTGGAATCGTGACCGCTTCGCGCGCCCGGTGGCTTACCGCCGACTCAGGCCACGATCCACGACCGTGCCCGCTCGGACGATGCGCCTCACGGGCGTCGTGCTCGCGGGGTTCATCGTCTTCCACATTCTCCATCTGACCACTGGGACCATCGCGCCGGTGCCGTTCGAGAAGCATGACGTCTACCACAACGTCGTGGAGGGCTTCCGCGTCCCCTGGGTGGTGGCCATCTATCTCGGCGCGCTGGCCTTCGTCGGGATGCATGTCTGGCACGGTGCATGGGCCTCGCTGCGGAGCCTCGGGAGGTCGCGCCCCTCGCCTCGGCCGAAACGGCGACCGGTTGCGTGGATCCTCGCCCTGGTGCTCTGGGGCGGCTTCAGCAGCATTCCGCTCACGATCTGGCTCGGAGGTGTGCGCTAGCCATGGATCTCGGCGCGAGGATTCCGAGCGGGCCGCTCGAGCAAAAGTGGGAGCGCCGACTGCGCGAAGGACGCCTGGTTGGTCCGAGCAACCGGCGCAAGTACACACTGCTCGTGGTTGGCTCCGGGCTGGCGGGGGCTTCGGCCGCGGCGACGCTCGCCGAGCTTGGCTACCGTGTGCACTGCTTCTCCTTTCACGACTCGCCGAGGCGCGCGCACAGCATCGCCGCGCAGGGCGGCATCAATGCCGCGAAGAACTACCGCAACGACGGCGACAGCGTGTGGAGGCTGTTCTACGACACGCTGAAAGGCGGCGACTTCCGCTCCCGCGAGGCGAATGTCTACAGGCTTGCCCAGGTGAGCAACCGCATCATCGACCAATGCGTGGCCCAGGGAGTCCCTTTCGCCCGCGAATATGGAGGGCTCCTCGCCACACGCTCTTTCGGGGGCGCGCTCGTCTCGCGCACCTTCTATGCGCGTGGACAGACTGGGCAGCAACTTCTCCTCGGCGCCTACCAGGCGCTCGAGCGGCAAATCAGCGCGGGCCAGGTTCGCATGCATCCGAGGACCGAAATGCTCGATCTCGTCATGGTCGACGGACGGGCGCGGGGAATCATCGCGCGCGACCTCCGGACGGGCGAGCTGAGGGCGTTCGCCGGCGATGCTGTGATCCTCGCGACAGGAGGCTACGGCAACATCTACCATCTCTCGACCAACGCGCGAGGCTCGAACGCGACCGCGATCTGGCGCGCGTACCGAAGGGGCGCCGGCTTCGCCAACCCTTGCTTCACGCAGATCCATCCGACCTGCATCCCCGTCAGCGGGCCTCATCAGTCGAAGCTCACCCTGATGAGCGAGTCCTTGCGCAATGACGGGCGTGTCTGGGTGCCGAAGCTCAAGGGGGACCAGCGGACACCGCGCGATATCCCGGAGAGCGAACGGGACTACTTCCTCGAGCGGCGGTACCCAACCTACGGCAACCTCGCGCCGCGTGACATCGCCTCGCGCTCGGCCAAGGAAATCTGTGACCAGGGCAGGGGCGTTGGCCCCGGCGGGCGCGGCGTGTATCTGGACCTCGGTGATGCCATTGAGCGTCTCGGGGCCGGTACCATTCGCGAACGTTACGGGAACGTCCTCGAGATGTACGAGCGCATCACGGGCGAGCACCCGTACCGGGCGCCGATGCGGATCTACCCCGCCGTCCACTACACCATGGGCGGGCTCTGGGTGGACTACGACCTGCGCAGCACCCTGCCGGGCCTCTACGTGCTCGGCGAGGCGAACTTCTCCGACCACGGCGCGAACCGCCTCGGCGCGAGCGCCCTCATGCAGGGGCTCGCCGATGGCTACTTCATCGTCCCGAACACCATCGCGGCCGAGCTGGCGCGTTTCGGGCCAGGGTCGGTCGACCTTGACCATCCCGCGTTTCGAGACGCCGAGCGCATCGTGCAGGCAAAGCTCGAGCGCCTGCTCGCCTCGCGAGGCACGCGAACCGTCGAGGACCACTTCCGCGCGCTGGGTAGCCTCCTCTGGGAACAATGCGGCATGGCGCGCAGCGAGCGCGGGCTGTCCTCCGCGCTCGAGAGCATCCAGGCGCTTCAGGGCGACTTCGAGCGAGATCTCCGGCTGCCGGACACCGGCATCGAGCTGAACGACTCGCTCGAGCGAGCAGGGCGGCTCGCCGATTACTACGAGCTCGCGGAGCTGATGTGCCGCGACGCGCTCGAGCGGCGCGAATCGTGCGGAGCGCACTTCCGCGAGGAGTTTCAAACGGCGGAAGGTGAGGCGCGCCGAGATGACGAGCACTTCTGCCATGTGTCGGTATGGGAATACCGCGGCCAGGATCGACCTCCCGCGCTCCACAAGGAGCCACTCTCCTTCGAGTCGGTCGCGGCGGAGACCAGGAGCTACAAATGAGCACGACCCGAAAGGCGGCCCGGTCCTGGGTGCGCAGCCGTCCGCGCACCCTCTGCCGCCGGAACCGATAGGAGACCTTCGACATGGAACAGCGACTCGATTTCCCCCAGAAATCATCCAGCGCCTACCAGGCGATGCTCGGATTGGAACGCTTCGTCCGCAACTGTGGGCTCGAGCACCCCCTGCTCGATCTGGTCAAGACTCGCGCGTCGCAGCTCAACGGCTGCGCCTACTGCATCGACATGCACACGAAGGACGCTCGCGTCGCCGGGGAAACCGAGCAGCGGCTCTACGGGCTGTCGGCCTGGCGCGAGACGCCGTTCTACACTGAACGCGAGCGCGCCGCGCTCGAATGGACGGAAGCGCTGACGCTCATCTCGCAGAACGATGTCACGGATGAGCTGTACGACCGCGTGCGCCAACACTTCAGCGAAGAAGAGCTCGTCAGCCTCACGATGGCGGTCATCACCATCAACGGCTGGAACCGGATCGCCATCCCGTTCCGCTCCGTGCCCGGCAGCTACCAACCGCCGGCCCGCGCGGCGGCGCATCCGTGATGGGCAATCTGCTGAACACCCGCGCGACGAGTACCTCCATACCGAGGCGCTCGTGGGCGAAGGGGGAAGGAGAACAGCGTGCGCTTCGTTCTGCAGATCTGGAGACAGGAGAGGCCGCGGTCCCTGGGCGCCTTCCGCCGTTACGAGGTGTCTGACATCACCGCCGACATGTCCTTTCTCGAGATGCTCGATGTCCTGAACGAGCAACTCGCCGCCAAAGGCGAGGCCCCGGTCGCGTTCGAGAGCGACTGTCGCGAGGGCATCTGCGGGACGTGCGGCGTGATGATCAATGGCGCGGCGCATGGTCCCCTCGGCGGCGCGGCGGTGTGTCAGCTCCACATGCGCCGCTTTCCGGACGGCGCGCTGCTGGTGATCGAGCCCTGGCGCGCGCGGGCGTTTCCTGTGCTCAAGGATCTCATCGTCGATCGCAGCGCGCTCGACCGAATCATCGGCGCTGGCGGGTTCATCTCGGTGCCAACGGGGGCCGCGCCCGAGGCGAGCACGCGGGCCGTCTCGAAACAGAACGCCGACGGGGCGATGGACGCCGCGGCTTGCATCGGCTGTGGGGCCTGCGTCGCCGCCTGCCCGAACGCCTCGGCCGCGCTCTTCACCGGCGCGAAGGTCTCTCACCTGGCGCTCCTGCCTCAGGGGCGGCCGGAGCGGGAGCGGCGGGTGCTCTCCATGGTCGCGCGCATGGATGAGGAGGGCTTTGGCAACTGCACCTGGCACGGCGAGTGCCAGGCGGCGTGCCCGAAGTCGATCAGCATCGATGCCATCGCGCTCATGAACCATGAATGGCTCCGGGCATCGATCGCATCCCAACGCGAAGTGTGGCGCGAGCCTGAGGCGGACGCCCAGAGCCAAGACCCGGAAAGAGGAGGAACGGCATGACCCAACCGATACATCCCGTAGGCGGAGCAACGTTCGACCTGGCGGCAGTCGAGCGTGAAATGCGGCGAGAAGACGCCTACCAGCGGGAGGGACACACGGCGCGGACTCTGGTGCGCGAGCCCGACCTGCGCATCGTCCTCATCGTGATGAAGGCCGGCGCACGGATGGCGGAGCATCGCGCCAGCGAAACCGTGTCGGTCCACGCGCTCTCCGGGCACGTGCGACTTCGCCTGCCCGACAAGACTGTGGAGCTGCCGTTCGGGCGTTTGCTCGTCCTCGAGAAAGGCCTGCGCCATGACGTGGAGGCGATCGAGGAGAGCGCGTTCCTGCTCACGCTCGGATGGAAGAGCCCATGAGAGAGGGGTAGAAAGTCGATGCGCGGGGCAAAGAGCTGGCAAGGCCTCCAACTCTATACCGTTGGCCACTCGACGCGAACGCTCGACGAGCTCATCGCGCTCCTTCGACCGTTCGGCGTCTCCACGGTGGTTGATATCAGGACGATCCCGCGCTCGCGCCACAATCCGCAATTCGAAAGCGAGGCGCTTCGCTCCGCGCTTCGCCGGCATCACCTCCGTTACGTCCATCTCCCCGCGCTCGGAGGGCTGCGGCACGCGCGGGGTGACTCACCGAACACGGGGTGGCGCAATGCGAGCTTCCGCGGGTACGCGGACTACATGCTGACGGACGCGTTCGAGTCTGGGCTGGCCGAGCTGCGTGAGCTGGTCGCGGAAGGCACGGTAGCGTTGATGTGCGCCGAAGCCGTGCCCTGGCGTTGCCATCGCTCCCTGGTCGCAGACGCCCTGACAGTTCGCGGCGCGCAGGTCGAGCACATCACCAGCCGAACCCGGTCGACGCCGCACCGGATGACCGACTTCGCTCATGTCGATGGCACGCGGCTCACGTATCCGGCGGGCCTCGGCTCATCCCTCGATACGCGCGCGCCGTTTCACCTCGAGGCGACCGTGCGCGTACTGCAGCGGCGGCCGACGAACCTCGTCGACGTCTGGGAGGGCGGACGGTACCTGCGAGCGCTCACGGTCTCCGATGGCTTCGTGCTGGTCGAGGTCTCGAATCAGGGGACGGTGGACGAGCCGCAGGTCCGGTTCCGCGTGCTCGATGGGGATGACTCGCGCGGCGCGCATGCCGAGATCTCTCGGGTGTTGCGGCGGGGGCTCGGACTCGATGTGGACCCGGAGCCGCTCGATCGGCTGCTCCAATCCGAGCGCAAGCTCGGCCCCATTGTGCGGGCGCTGCGCGGTATGCGGCCGCCACGGTTCCCCAGCCTCTTCGAGACGTTCGCGAACGTCATCCCGTTCCAGCAGGTCAGCCTGGACGCCGGGGTCGCAGTCGTTCGCCGTTTGGTAGCGCGCTTCGGCCGGTTCTTGCCGCACGAGGGGCAAGTACGGTACGCCTTTCCTACTGCTGCTGCGCTCGCCGAGGCGCGGCTCGACGCGATTCGCTCCTGTGGCTTGAGCGCGAGGAAGGCCGAGGCGCTCCGCGCGGCCGCCGCCGCCATCCAAGCGGGCGATGTGACAGAGGCCATGCTCTCGCAAATGAGCAGCGCCGAGGCGATGCGGATGCTCACTGGGCTTCACGGTATTGGCCCCTGGAGCGCGGCCTTGGTTCTCCTGCGCGGCTTGGGCCGGCTGGACGTGTTCCCGGAGGGCGATGTCGGGGTCATTCGCGGGCTCTCGGGATTGATGCATGTCGAGCCGGGACCTGCTCTCGAGCGCCTGATCCGCCGCTTCGGCGAGCAGCGTGGGTATTTGTATTTCTGCTCGCTCGGTAGCGCGCTCTTGGCCCGAGGCCTCATTCATGCCGCCGACGCTGGGCCACGGCGAAGCCTTCTAATCGCGCCGGAGTCGCACCATTGAGGTCAACGCAGCGATGCCTGCCGATGTGCAACTCATGCAGAGGAGGCGGTTCGCTCTCGCTCTAGGGGAGCCGCGCGAAGCCGAGTCGCCGCTCAGGAGCCCGTGAAATGGCAGACCCACCGAAACCGACCGCCACGCCACCGCCGCCCTCTGGAGCCGACCGCGTCTCACCGGAGCTGGTGAAGGAGCTGCGAGAGCGCCTCACCAAGGGCGAGGACGTCGTCGATCCGAAGACCTGGGCCGGCTCCATTCCGGCCGCCTTCGGTATCGCCCCTCGCCTGCGAATCGGCGCGAACCGTTGGTTCAACCTGGTCTGGCTGCTCCCGATCGGTTGGGGGCTTCTCCTGTTCGGGGTCGCCGTAGCGCAGTATCTGCGCGGGCTCCCCGCGGTCGAAGGGTTCATCCACCGGCATCCCGGGACCGGGTTCGCAACCGCGTTTGCCACGCCGATGCCGGTCTGGTTGCGCGCCCAGCATTTTCTGAACTTGTTCTTCCTCATCTTCATCATTCGCGCGGGCCTCCAGATCCTCGCCGACCATCCCCGGCTGTACTGGACCCGGCACTCGACGCCGGGAAAAGAGTGGCTCCGGATGCAGAAGCAGGTGCCGGACCTGCCGCTCTGGACCGCCAAGCAGGACTCCCTCACGCTGCCCAAACATCTTGGGCTTCCGGGCATCCGCCACTCAATCGGGCTGGCCCGCTGGTGGCACCTCGGGATCGATATGTTGTGGCTGGCGAACGGACTCGTCTTCTACGTGCTGCTCTTCGCGACCGGAGAGTGGCGCCGCATCGTCCCGACGAACTGGCAGGTGTTCCCCGACGCCGCGTCTGCTCTGCTCCAGTACCTCTCCCTGCGCTGGCCTCAGAACGATGGCTGGGTCGCGTACAACGGCCTCCAGATCATCGCCTACTTCATCACGGTCTTCATCGCGGCGCCGCTCGCGCTCATGACCGGGCTCGGCATGTCGCCAGCGCTTTCGACCCGGTTCCACGGCATCAGCAAGCGGCTCAGCATCCAGACCGCGCGCTCCCTGCACTTTCTCGTCCTGTGCTGGTTCATCCTCTTCACCTTCATCCATGTCACCATGGTCTTCGCGACCGGCCTGCTGCGAAACTTGAACCACGTGTACGCGGGGACCGACGCCAACGATTGGGTCGGGTTTGGCATCTTCGCTGTCTCCATGGCGGTCGTCGTGATCGCGTGGGTGGCGGCCACGCCGTTCACGCTGCGACATCCGCGGGTCGTGCAACGCGTCGGGTATTCGCTGATCGGCCCGGCCCAGCGGCTCTTCGAGCACCTCGACGCCAAGCCAGGGACCTACACGGACAAGGACATCTCGCCGTACTTCTGGCACAACGGCAAGTACCCCGAGACGCCGGAGTACCGCGCGCTCTTCGACAACCACTTCGCCGATTACCGGCTACGAATTCACGGGCTCGTCGAGAATCCGGTCGAGCTGAGCCTCGACGAGCTGCGCGCCATGCCGCGCCACGAGCAGATCACGCAGCACTTCTGCATCCAGGGCTGGTCCGGTGTCGCCAAGTGGGGCGGCGTCTCGATGCAGACCCTCCTCGAGCTGGTCAGGCCGAAGCCCGACGCGAAATGGGTCGTGTTCTACTCGCTCGGCGACGGTTCCGACGGCGGCCGCTACTACGACGCGCATCCCATCGCGCAGATGCACTATCAGCTCACGATGCTCGCCTATGACATGAACGGCGAGCCGCTTTCTTACGGCCACGGGGCGCCGCTTCGCCTGCGCAACGAGGTCCAGCTCGGCTTCAAGCAAGTGAAGTGGATTGCCGGCATCGAGTTCGTCGCTGACTTCTTCGAAGTGGGAGGCGGCTACGGCGGCTACGATGAAGATCACGAGTTCTTCGGGTATCGTCAGTCGATCTGAGTCGGGTGCGAAGGAATGGGCGCGCTCCTCGATGGTTTGCTCCCCCCATTTTCGGACCCGTTGAAGCGTGAGAGCGTCCTCGCGGCGAGGAGGCCGGTCGGTCGTGAGGAAGAGCAGGTTTACCGAGGAGCAGATGGTCCGCATTCTGCGAGAGGCGGAGAACCTACAGTTGTAGTTTGAGTCTGGTGCCGCGTCCCCGGTCGTGGCATTGCCTGGCGACGGCTTGGGAGTGACGTCGCCAGTGACTCCAGTGGAGGAGGGAGGCGACTGATGGGAGCGTGCGTCGCCAGAGTGCCAGCAACAGGCGTCGAATCTCCTGGACGGAGAAGCGGACGAGGGTTGTCAGTGAGCAGGCTCCTTGAATGAGACACGCAAGGACGAGGCCGATGCATCGGCTGTGCATGGGCACTCCCCATGAATGTGGACTCCTGAAGCGCCACACACGGGACCTGTCAGTATTAAAAAGAGTCATGTCTCCGGATGATTCAGTGAGTCAAGTCAGGAGTTCGACTGGCGATGTGCGCTGCATGAACTGACTTGTGCCTTCTCGACACACCGGGATGCCTTTAGTACGCGTGTCCGGGTGCGTTCTTCGAATCTCTCCACGCCCCGTCTCCACCTGTCCTGGTGGCCCCTGGTGCTCATCGCTTCAGGTGCATGGCTGCTGCGCATCGCGGGCTTCTTCCACCGGGGAGGCGCTTTCGGGCATGCCGTGGACTACGACGAGGGCGTCTATTTCAGTGCCGCCGCACTTCTTTCCCATGGTGTATTGCCCTACCGTGACTACTTCTTCGTCCACCCTCCTGGGATTGCCATGTTGCTGGCGCCGGTGGCCGCGCTCGCACGTGGCTTCGACGCAGCGCTGGCATTCGCAGTGGTCCGTTGGCTCGTCCCCGGGATCGGGGCACTGAGCACGCTCCTGTGCGGACGCATTGCTCAGGAGCAATGGGGAGTCAGGGCAGGCGTCGTGGCCGCGCTCGCCTATGCCGTCTTCCCAGAAGCGGCCGCCACCGAGCGTGGGCCCTTCCTGGAGCCACTGCTCAACCTCGCCTGTCTTGGCATGGCATGGGTTTGGCTGCGGCATGGGGCTGATGTCTCACGGTGGAAGGGGGATCTGCTGGCCGGAGCCCTTCTTGCCACCGCGTGCGCCATCAAACTGACAGCCGGCGCTTGGGTCATCGCCGCGGTGTGGGCTCGCGGCATGGAGGGCCAGGGACGGCGTGCCCTACGGGTCGTGCTTGTCGCGGCAGCCGTGGGGCTGGTCTGGCTGGGCCCCTTCTTCGCGCTCGCCCCCGCCGCGATGCTCGATGGCCTTCTTCGGTTCCAGTTGCTCCGCCCTCCCGATGGCGAGTCAGATGTCTGGCGCCGGCTTCTCATGGTTCTGGGAGACGGGCGCATGGGCTTCTCCGTCCTCTGTGTATGGGGCTTGGTCGTGGCCCTGGCCCGAACTCGTCGAAGGGAGGCCGTCGCCGAGCGACTCTTCGCGGCCGCCTGGGTTCTGACGCTCGTGACCTTCTTGTCGTCGAAGAGCTATTGGGCCCAGTACAACGCCAACCTGGCGCCTACCATGGCGGTCCTCGCGGGGTTGGGGGCCTCCGTCGTGTTGAGCTGGGCGGACACGCGCTCGCGCACGCAAGCCGCGCTCGTCACCGCCACGGTGATGCTCATCGCACTCTCACCGCTGCCGGCGGCTATCCGCTCTGCGAATCAGCGAGACCGTTTCCTGCTCACGCTCGGGAGCTCACTCCGGGCCTCCGTCCCCCCGGATTCAGCCCTTTGCACCTTCGAACCGGCGTGGGCAATCGCCGCCGGGCGGCTTCCCGGAATCCCAGAGGGGACTCCCATCCTCGTCGACCCCTATGGCCTCATGCTGAATGATGCACTGGGCACCCCCGGGCGCTTCGCTCACGCAGGAGCCGCTTTCGAGGATGAGCGCTCGCAGCGGACGATGCTCCCCATGCTTGCGCGCTGTGACATCCTGGTCCTTGAGGGACGTGGCGAATGGCAGCTGTCCTCCGCCAGCGAGCGCTGGGTCCATGAGCACTTCGTGCGAGAAGGGCTCTTCTGGCGGCGTGCTTCTGAGTGAAGTCTCGGAAGCTGGAGGGGGCGAGCGACTCTGGAGCACCGGGACTGTCCACTGCGCGTGCAAGGCTGGCCACGGCGCGAGGGACTCCAGGCTGCGTGGTCTGGGTCCCCGTGCCGTTGTAGTTGTCGAACCGGCCAGAGACGTTGGAGCGGAAGATGCGATTCTTCACGCGCAGGCCGCTCGGGAACTTCAGCTCTCGAAATATCGTGCCGAATGGCATGGAAGTCTCCTGCCCGCGGGGGCCGGAGTGGTCCGGCCCCCGCCCCCTGGAACGAGTGGTGACCCCGGCTCAGTGAAGGAGGCTTCCCGCCGGGGGCTCCGTGGCCACCATGCTCACCGGCTCCCAGGGGGCGAATGCATTCCGTGTCTGGCGGAGCGCGGGGGCGAGTCCCGGGTAGTGGCGCAGCAGCACGCTGGCCATGGTGTTCTCGTTGAGCCACGCCATCCCGGGCTGAGTGTAGAGGTTGACGTTCTGGTCGTTGGTGAAGAAGCGGTCGCTCGCCAGCCGGCGCGAGGCCATGAGGATGAAGACGCGGAAGGCCGTGTCGCTGAAGCCAAAACCCCTGGGCGGGTCTTCGGCGAGCATGCCCACCATCAGGTCCACGCGGTCCACGTGGCCATAGACCTCACGCAGCTCCCGGGCCCACTGCTCGTTACGGGTGATGTCCTTGAAGGAGCGGGCCGGCTGGAGGTGCATCAGCTTGCGGAAGGCGTTGTAGCGAGGCACGCCGCGCTCCCGGTCGCGCATCACGTCGATGGATGCCAGGTCCACGCGGGACTCGGCGCCGTCCGGATCCTGCCGGTGGAGGTCGCGCAGGAAGGCGGGGTAGTTGTGCAGCACGAGCGCGCCGGGGTGGCTGATACCGAAGGAGTAGCAGAGGTCCACCATGGTGAGCCCGTCTTCGAGGGCTTTCAGCGTGTTGGGGCCGGCGAGGTCCACCATCGCCACCTCGCGCACCTGGACGCCATCCCGCATCCGGTGCAGTCGCATCGTGTCGGGTATCAGCGAGTGCATGCGGTAGACGGCCACGAACTCCTCGGTCAGCGCGAAGGGGACGCCGTGGTGGTTCACCTCGCTCCCGGGGATGCCGCTGATGAGCTCGCTGCGGCTCATCCTCCCGAACAGCCGGGTCACCCGTTGGCCGACCAGGCCCCACCAGTTGGTGTTGAGGGCGGTCTCAGTCGTGGGATGCGCGAGGATCGCCGGCGTCCACTCAATGGTGTGGATTTTCGCCATCAACGCCGTGTTGATGAGGCGGGCCGTGTGGAAGAGCCGGTCGCCATTCCAGTCGGGAAACTCCAGCCGCAGCCGGTCCACGATGGCGTTGTGCTCCTTGGCGAACGTCGTATGCAGCAGGCTCAGGCCAATCCACCAGTTGTGCGTCACCCCGGACTTCTGCAGGTGGGTATTGGGGTCTACCGGGAGCTGCGCCTCCAGCCCTTCGCCGGTGAGGATGAGCTTGCCTCGACGCTGGCCGCCGTCCTCATCGTCCGTGCAGCGCAGGGCGCGCGTCTCCTCCTCGTTGCTTCCATAAATCTGTGAGGCATCCCACCATTGTGAGTGCTGGTTGATGTACGTGGGCGGGCCGTCCTTGGCACCGGGGATGCGGGTGGGGTCCTCGGGCGTGCGGCGGATTCGCATGGGGTCCTCGGACCAGGAGTCGCCGCGCTCCTTGTCCAGGGGGACCTTGAACTCGCCGCCACGCTTGGGCGAGCCATGGTCGAACCAGTCGTGGGTCATGAATTGAATCCACGCTGCGGCCAGCAGATTGAGCGAGGTGGCCGGAACGAACGACTGGCGCGCGAGCAGCCGGTTGCTGATGACGCGGGGGCTCGGCTCCAGCAGCGCCGGCTCGGGCTCGGGCCAGGCGTTCTCAAGCGGGACGTTACGGCCGAACCTCGTTCCCGCGGCGCCCATCCGGGGATTCGAGAGGTCGTTGTACGTTCCGTCCGAGGCGCGCCGGGTGGCCAGTTCCGGATCCCACGTGGGGGGCTCGGGAGCCTGGGTGGAGGGCAGGTGTGTGGTGTCGTAGAGGTTCTTTGCCCGCAGCTCGTCGCGGATGGGTATCAGGTTGAGCAGGCCCAGGAACTTCGGCAGCCGGTGCCAGGCAATGACGCGGTTGAGCCCGGAGAAGACTCCAGAAAGGGCCCGCGAGGCGACGGTGCGGCGGAAGGGCCGGAGCGTGGACTTCGCGACCGGTTTGATTCGCCGCGCGGCGGCCGGACGGGGCACGCCAGTGGACACGCCCGCGACGGGTTGGACGGTCCCCTCCATCTCATCCATTCCACTCATCACCCCTCCCATGACCGTCACAGCCCCTGTCAGACGAACCGCTTCGGCCGGGGGCCGTGGCCCCGCCATCATGGGAATGGCAGCGGTGGATTGAATCGTCCGGGTGTGTGGGGGGCGGTGCTCCAGACGACGCTGTGTGGGGGCTCCGCGGCCGGGTTCACGAGTCCGCTCGGTGCGGCGGCGCGCTCCCGATGTGGTGGATGCGCGCTCCACCGCGCGGCCGAGGCGCCGTTGCTTCCCGGTGTTGCTGGCTGGCCGTGAAGCGGCCGATGTCCTTCCAGAGCCTGATGAACCGCCGTTGATCGAAGCCCGCGGGGGAGTTCAGCAGGTCGTACTGGCGGAACGTGGTGGCCGCGACACTGGCCTGGGACGGTGGGCATTGCGCGCTGAAGTGCCCGATGACGTCCGCATGATCGCCCTGGAGCAGGTAGCTGCGGGCCTCGTCCGGCCAGACCTGGGAGACGGAGTTGACGATGCCATCGTTGTCGGTGGGACGCAGCACCTGGTGCTTGCTGGTCCAGAGTTCGTGGAGTTCGCGCGTGCGCCGCAGCCGTTGCGGAGGATTGAAGGCAGTCAGCGCGTGCAGCACCTTGAACAAGGTGGGTGGCCAGGCCTTGCTGGGGGGCGCGACCGTTACGATGGAGCGGACCTGGATGTGGTGCTCCTCGATGAAGGCCGCCTCCGCAGCGAGTTCTGCATCCCCGGCATGGGCCGGACTCGGGGGCGCCGGGGAGGCGGGAGCTGGGTCCAGGTCGGTGATGACGGCGAAGTCGCTGGTCATGTGAAGCAGCCAGCGCAGCAGGTCGAAGTAGGTGCCGCGCGCGGTAGCACGCGGGAGGCTCGCCTCCCGGGAGTAGCAACGCACCAGGGTGTCGATGATGGCGTCGATCCAGTCGGCCGTCTGCTGCCTGGGACTCAAGGTCATGAGTGCGCGCCCGAGGACCCCCAGCCCCACGCCTCTCAGTCCGCGCGTACCCTCGTACAGCACGCGCAGGAACAGGCGGGACGCGAGCACCTGTGGGCGGGAGTTGCCCAGCCGGTGCGCGAGCGCGGTTCCCTGGTGGGGCGTCGAGATGAACTGCACGGTACGGAGCTGCTTGAGCAGCGGGAGCGGGCTGTCCGCACATTTCTGCGCCTGCTGGTTCCGGAGGTTGATGAGCAACTGGCGGAGGTCCAGGCCACCCGTCGAATGGCCGACCAGATGGATTTCATCTTCCGGCGCTATCGCCCTTCGATTCCGCAGTTCGGACAGCCACGACTGGAGCGCCTGGGCCCGCGTCTGGACGCTCGCCGTGGGCAGGTTGGTGAAGTAGTGGACGGGCCGCTCGTCGTCACCAGCCTGAAGCACTTCCGTCACGCCGTGGTAGTAGCGGAGCGAGCCCAGTGCATCAAATCCACCGAAGCCGGGCACGAGCACGAGATGGCTGGTCATGGATGCGCCTCCCCTGACTTGAATTAAGGCTGCCTGGGTGGAGACGCCACCGCGCGCCGGGGCAGGAAGGACGTGAGGGGGCAGGCGGCCTCGGGCCAGCCGCCCGCCAGGGGAGGGGACCCCGTGTGTCAGGGAAGTTGTGTGATGCCTGGAGGAACTCATGGACCCGTAGGGTGAAAGTCCCGAGGCGGTAACAGGTCAAGGCCGCATAGCTGGGGTGGCGCCGACAGGGGAGACCCCTGCGGTGAAGCCCACTGACAAAGCCCCGTTTCAGCGGGGTGAGCGAGTGCACGGGCCGTAACGGCGAGTGAATGCCCAG
>NZ_SRLV01000140.1:0-14250 GCF_006518205.1 Myxococcus sp. CA005
GCCCCGCCCCGCTCGCAACGAGGTCAAACCCCAGGCCAAGGCCCAGGTGACCCGGCCCGGCATGTCCGGGGTGTCCCAGTTCGAGTCCCCGCCCGCCCGGCAACAGCCCGTGGCGCTGAACGCCCCCGCGGCCCTGGCGCGCGGCCCGAGCGTCGCGCCGGGCAGCTATCCCACCGCCGCGGACGTGCGGAACATCGCCGCCATGCAGGACCCGGTGGCGCGCAACCATGCGATTACCCAGGGCTATTCGGACCTGTCCAACGCCATGGGTCAGTTGCTGGGCACGGAGAACGCCAACTGGTCCACCTTCGCGACCTGGGCCTCGAAGCAAGCCGGCGTGAGCATCCGCGGCGAGGACATGCCCAAGTTCTTCACGGACGCGCTCAAGGGCGCCGACGGCGTCATGGGGCCGATGTCCAAGGTGGACGACCTGCTGCGCAAGCTGGGCCTCCCTTCGCTGCCGCTGGGCGACATCGCCTCGGCGGGCAATCAGGCGCTCCAGAACGTCAGCAAGGCCATCGCCGACGGCAACAAGCTGGTGTTCGAGGAGGTGGGCCAGGAGTTCGCCCGCTTCGTGGAGACCTTCCAGGGCGACACCCAGTATGACGCCGCCAAGGCGGAGCAGTACCTGAGTGGCTTCCCCGCGGACAAGCCGCTGCTGAAGGAGGCCTTCGGCCACTACGCCCAGGCCATGTTCGAGAAGGACCCGAACAAGAAGGCCGAGCTGATGCTCCTGGCCAACGACAAGGTGGGCCTGCACGAGCAGACGCAACTCCAGCCCTACGTCGAGAAGGCGCTCAACTCGCCGGTGAAGGACACCTTCCGCGACATCCTCAAGCAGACCGTCGAGGCGCAAATCAATGCGCTCCCCTTCCCCGCCAACCTCGCGGGCAAGGCGGCCTTGAAGACGGGCCTGGTGGACGCGGCGCTGAACCCCGTGGTGGATGGCGTGGCGAACGTGTTCCGCCGCGTCGCCACCGAGCACATGATGAAGCTGGCCGTGCCGGGCAGCGCGCTGAAGCTGGGCAATGATTTGCCGCCGCCTCCGGGCATGGAGTCGACGCTCTTCCCGCCGCACCTGCGCTCCATCGAAAACCCCGAGCTGCGCGCGCTGCTGGGCCAGCTCGACAAGAGCCAGGACAGCCTCAAGGGCTCCGGGGCGAAGGACTGGAGCAAGCTGGACCAGCGGATGAACTACATCGTCGACCTCTTCCGCTCGCGGCAGTCGGACCCGGCGCTGTTCGACCCGCCGTTCGGTCAGCGGGGAACCTACCCGGTGGCGCCCTCGGCACCGCGCGTCTCCTAGGCGCGCGGTTTCAAGGCTCACGCCTCGTCGACAACGAACTGCTCCAGCCGGGCGATGCCCAGCTTCTTCATCCGGCTCTGGAGCGTGGACGGCTTGAGCCCCAGCAGCGCCGCGGCCCCATTGGCGCCGTAGACGCGGCCCCGCGTGAGCGTGAGCACTCGCATGATGTGCTCGCGCTGCACGGCCGCCAGCGTCAGCACGGGGCCCCGCTTCGGCCCTCCCGCCGCGGGCGCCGGCTCCTCCGGCAGGGCCGCCACCACGGCCGCGCCGCGCGTGGGAACGTCGAAGGACTCCGGCCCCAGCTCCGTCCCTCGCGTGAGGATGGTGGCCCGCTCCAGCGCATTGGCCAGCTCGCGCAGGTTGCCCGGCCACTCGTAGGCCTCCAACCGCACCAGGCCCTCTGGCGTCACCCGCATGCCCCGCCGTCCCGTCCGGTTCGCCTGTTCCTCCAGGAGGAAGGCGCACAACTGCGGCAGGTCCTCCCGGCGCTCGCGCAGCGGCGGCAGGCGCAGGGGGAACACGCTCAACCGGTAGTAGAGGTCCTCGCGGAAGCGCTTCTGGGCAATGGCTTGCTGAAGGTCCACGTGCGTGGCCGCGAGGATGCGCACGTCCGCGCGCACCGTCTTGTCGCTGCCCACCGGCTCGAATGTCTTCTCCTGCAGCGCCCGCAGCAGCTTCGCCTGGAGGTCGAAGGGCAGCTCGCCCACTTCATCCAGCAGCAGCGTGCCGCCATGCGCCATCTGGAAGCGTCCGGCCCGGTCCTTCGTGGCGCCGGTGAAGGCGCCCTTCACGTGGCCAAACAGCTCGCTCTCCAGCAAGCCCGCCGGAATGGCAGCGCAGTTGAGCGTGACGAAGGGCTGGTCCGCGCGGGCGCTCCAACGGTGGATGGCGCGGGCCAGCCGCTCCTTGCCCGTGCCCGTCTCACCGGTAATCAGCACTGGCGTGTCCGTCTCCGCCACCTGCCGCGCCCGCCGCGCCAGGTCTCGCATCACCGGGCTCTTCGACGTCTCGAGGATGCCCTCCGAGTCTCCGCCGAGCTGCGCCTCCAGCAGCTTCGCGTGCTCGTGGTCCTGACGGTGGAGACGCTCGAAGGTGGCGCGCTGCTCGGCCGACTGGATGGCCGTGGCCAGCATCTGCCCGTACACCTCCACCAGGTCCACCACCGGCTGGGGGTACGTCTCACACTCGGCGCGGTCCAGGGAGAGCACGCCGTAGCAGCGATCACCCGCGCACAGCGGCACCACCATGCACGAATGCCCCGGCGGCAAATCCAACACGCCGTCGAAAGGGTCTCCATCCCCGTGGGCATGGTCCTCTTCCGTGAAGGCCTTCGCCCGCCGCGTCTCCAGGGCCTGCCGCAGCGAGGGGAACTCCGACAACGGCAACGAGTGCTGCCGCACCTTCGCGTTGGCCAACGACCCTCGTGCGGCCACCGCCACCAGCCGGCCCTCCTTCAGGAGGAACACCGTGGCCAGGTCGAAGCGCACCACCCGCGTCAGCCAGTCGAGCCCACGGCGCAGCAAATCCCCGACGGAATCCTCCGCCGTTGCCAGCTCGAGGAGGTCCCGAGCGTCCTTCGCACCGTCGATGGCGCCTGAAAAGTCGTCCTGCATACCTACGAAATAATAGGGTTCCACCGAAATTGCAGTGAGGCAGGCACCGAGATTTCGTGCCCCACCGTCCAGGCAACCACTCCAGGCCGGAAGATCCGTCGCAACCTCCGGAACACAAAGAGATTCTTTTGAACATTCGGGGAGGGGCCGCCTTGTAGGTGAACGGAGCACGCGTTCGCGGCCGCACATTCGAGCCGTTGCCTGCCCGGAGTGGGTGCAACCACGCGGCACTTCTCGTATTTTCCGCCCGCTCGTGAGGACCATGAGCGGCCAGTCTCCCCCCGGTTCGTCGATCCACCGAAATTGCAGTGGCGAAACGCACCGAGATTTCGTTAGACACCGGCCCAGCGGCACCGACCCAGTGGGGGTGAAATCCAAACCCCTGGAATCATTGATTCGAGGTTCTGGCACGGTGACTGCTAAGCGGTAGGACAGAACACGTTCACTGGGGTCGGCTCACCGCCGGGCCCCCATCCCAAGGAGCCGTAATGCTGACCGTTGGCGACAAGATCCCGAACTTCAAGGTGAAGGCCACCGTGTCCCTGGAGAAGGGCAAGGAGTTCCAGGACATCACGAACGAGACCTTCAAGGGCAAGTGGCTGGTCCTGTTCGCGTGGCCGAAGGACTTCACCTTCATCTGCCCCACGGAGATCGCGGAGTTCGGCAAGAAGAACAAGGACTTCACTGACCGTGACGCGCAGGTCCTCGGCCTGAGCACCGACAGCGAGTTCGTGCACCACGCGTGGCGCACGCACCACCCGGACCTGAAGAACCTGCCCTTCCCGATGCTGGCGGACATCAAGCACGAGCTGTGCAACGCGCTGGGCATCCTCCACAAGGAAGAGGGCGTGGCCCTCCGCGCGACGTTCATCGCGGACCCCGAGGGCATCATCCGCCACGTGACGGTCAACGACCTGTCCGTGGGCCGCAACGTCTCCGAGACGATTCGCACGCTGGACGCGCTCCAGACGGACGAGCTGTGCCCCTGCAACTGGACCAAGGGTGAGGAGACCCTGACCCAGAAGCTGTCGAAGGCGGGGTAATCCACCATGGCCTCGCTCGAAGTCGTCCGCTCTGAACTCGCGGACTCCCACAAGGACACCCGCCTCAACCTCCAGGGTGTCCTGGAAGGTGGCAGCCTCACCGCGGAGCAGCGTTGGGGTGTGGCCGTGGCATGCGCCTTCGCCGCTCGGAATGAGCGGCTGAAGGAGGCCATGCTCAACGAGGCGAAGAAGGCCCTCGCGAATCCCGAGCCTGTCATCGAGGACGCGCGTGCGGCGGCGTCGTTGATGGCGATGAACAATGTGTACTACCGCTTCAGGCACATGATCGGGAAGGAGTCCTACTCGACCAAGCGTGCCGGGCTGCGGATGAACCGGCTCGCGCAGGTGCTGACGAACAAGGTGGACTTCGAGCTGGTCTGCCTCGCCGTCAGCGCCATCAACGGCTGCGAGATGTGCATGCAGTCCCACGAGAAGGTCGTCCTCGACGGCGGCCTCTCCGAGGACCAGGTGCACGACGCGGTTCGCATCGCGTCGGTCATCCACGCGGCGGCGGTGGGGCTGGAGTCTTAAGCCCCTCTGTCGCGAGGCATCGCGGAAGTTTCAAGCGCCCTCCGGTGGAAACACCGGGGGGCGCTCCCTTTTTGGCCGCCGCGCATCCAACCAGCCGACACCGACAAACACACATTCGAAAGGAAGACACCATGTACCGCAGCCCCAGCCCCCTTCCCGAGAAGGCCCGCGCCGCCATCGCTGAATCGCTCAACGAGCGGCTCGCCGACGGGCTCGACCTGCACTCGCAAATCAAGGTCGCGCACTGGAACATCAAGGGTCCGCAGTTCGCCTCGCTCCACCCGCTGTTCGAGACGTTCGCGGTGAGCCTGGCCACGCACAACGACTCCATCGCCGAGCGCGCGGTGACGCTCGGTGGCAAGGCCTACGGCACCAGCCGCCACGTGGGCAAGACGAGCCGCCTGCCGGAGTATCCGCAGGAGACGACGCGTGACATGGAGCACGTGAAGCTCCTGGCCGAGCGCATCGAAGTCTACCTGGACGGCCTGCGGAAGAGCCGCGCCCTCTTCGTCGAGAACGGGGACTCGGACTCCGAGGGCCTCACCACGGACATCATCACCGAGTTCGAGAAGCACGCGTGGTTCCTGCGCGCTTCGCTCGAAGGCTGAGCCGCCTCACCCGGACGGGCCCGCCGGGGCTGTGCAACCCGCTGCACGCACATCCCAGGCCCTGTTCCGGCCGAGCCTCGTGTTCTCGCGAGGTTGCACCGGGCATGATGGTTGCTCTCCACGGGGGCATGACCCGCCGCGAAGCCGCGGTGTCGTGCACCCCTGGAGAAGCGCCCATGCGACGCATCACCTGTCTTGCCCTCACCGTCCTCGTCACCGCCTGTGGCGGCGGAGCCCCCACGCAGGAAGAAGTGGACGCGGCCCGTCAGCGCGTGGAGCGCGTGGTGGCGGCCTCGCATCAGGTGCGCGGCGCGCTGGAAGCCCTGGGCGTGCTGCCGGTGTACACCTGCGGTGAGCCCCGTCGCGCCTTCCTCAGCACCGCCGCGCATGGCGTGCGCGGGCGGTGGGCCTGCGCCCACGCCGCGGTGGAGCCCCATGACAGCGTGACGGACCGCGTGGTGCTCACCTTCGATGAAGGCGGCTGTGACGTGCACGGCCTGCGCTTCGCCGGTCAGGCGGCGTTCCTCTACCGCGGCGGCGAGGACCTCATGGAAGTGGAGGCGGACCTGCGCGGACTGACAGTGGACGGACACCCGCTCCAGGCGGAGGTGGGCTACGGCACGTGCGGCGACGAGACGCGCCTGTGGGCGGATGTGCAGGGCGGCGTCCCTGGACGGGAGGGCCACACGTTCCGCGTCGATGGCCGCGTGGGCATGCGAGCCGGCATGCCCGTGTTTGGTGGCACGTCGCTGGTGCTGGACGGTCCAGGCGAGCTGACGGGCCCTCAGGGCACCGACCGCCTCACGCTGACGGGGCTGCACTACGAGGTGGGTGAATACCTGCCGAAGGAAGGTACCGCGGTGCTGGAGACGGCGGACGGGCGGCGCGTGGAAGCCCGCTTCCAGCCCGTCCTGTGGCGCCTGGGCAAGGCCGAGGTGACGGTCGACGACCTGGAGCCGGTGACGGTGCCCATCGTCCGCTGAGCGGGCGCGCGGCGGCAGCGCGCACGGGGCGGACTTCCGCTAGGGTGTGATGCCGTGAGCGACGACGTCCCCCTTCCGGCATTCCGCGCCGTGCCCCGCACCGGCGTCATCTTCGTCACCGCCGAGGCCACCCGCCGCGGCTACCGCTCCAGCAACCCGGAGTGGTGCAACCTGGGCCAGGGCCAGCCGGAGACGGGAGACCTCCCCGGCGCGCCGCCCCGGCTGAACCAGGTCACCATCGACGTGGCCGACATGGAGTACGCCCCCGTCGCCGGGCTCTGGGAGGTGCGCGAGTCCATCGCAAGCCTCTACAACCGGCTCTACCGCCGGGGCATGCCCAGCCAGTACAGCGCGGAGAACGTGTGCCTGTCTGGCGGCGGCCGCGCGGCGCTCACCCGCGCCGCGGCCAGCCTGGGCGCCATCAACCTGGGCCACTTCCTGCCGGACTACACGGCGTATGAGGAGCTGTTGGACGTCTTCAAGGCGTTCACCGCCATCCCCATCCTCCTGGAGGGTGAGCGCGGCTACGCCTTCACCGCGGAGGACTTGCGGCGCGAGGTGCAGGGCCGGGGTCTGTCCGCCCTGCTCTTCTCCAACCCCTGCAACCCCACCGGCAAGCTCGTGCACGGCGAGGAGATGGCGCGCTGGGTGAGCGTGGCCCGCGAGCATGAGTGCGCGCTGCTGGTCGACGAGTTCTATTCGCACTACATCTGGACGGGCCGCCCCGGACACCTGCCGGTGGAGAGCGCCGCCCGCTACGTGGAGGACGTGAACAAGGACCCGGTGGTCTTGTTCGACGGCTTCACCAAGAACTGGCGCTACCCGGGCTGGCGCATGACGTGGACCGTGGGGCCGCGCCAGGTCATCGATGCGGTCGCCAGCGCGGGGAGCTTCCTGGATGGCGGAGGGAGCCGGCCGCTCCAGCGCGCGGCGATTCAGCTCCTCCAGGAGGAGCCCGTGGTGGCGGAGACGATGGCCATCCACAACACCTTCCGGGAGAAGCGGGACCGCTTCCACTCCCGGCTGGAGCGCATCGGCATCCGCACGGACCGCGCGCCGGACGGCACCTTCTATGTCTGGGGCAACGTGTCCGGGCTGCCGCCGCCGCTCAACGACGGCATGGGCTTCTTCCGCGCCGCGCTGGACCAGAAAATCATCGCCGTTCCGGGCGAGTTCTTCGACGTGAATCCCGGCAAGCGCCGCGCGCGACCCTCCCGCTTCCGCGGCTACGTGCGCCTGTCCTTCGGCCCGTCCATGGAGACGCTGGAGAAGGCCCTGTCGCGGCTGGAGGCCATGGTGCTCCACTACTCGCGCACGCCGGGTCAGCCGCCTCCGGCGCCCTGACGTGAAATGGCCCGGCCCCTCCATGCGAGGTGGCCGGCCCCGGACGCCTCGAGCCGCACTCAGCGGGGCGCGCCGCCCGTGCCGCGCTCGGGGACGACCCAGAGGTAGAGCGTCCGTCCCTCGCTCTGCACCGTCTTGGTCGGCGCCCAGTCACCCATGTCGAAGCTGTGCGACACGATGCGCGTGCCTGGCTTCAGCTCCGAGAGCAGCTTGGACTTGAGCCGCTCGTTGACGGAGGGCAACAGGTAGAGCGTCACCACCGACGCGTCACGGATGTCCGCGTCGAAGAGGTCCCCCTGGCGGAACTCCACCTTGTTCTTCACGCCCGCCTGGCTCGCGTTCTGGTTGGCCTCGGCGATGCGCTCCGGGTTGATGTCCACGCCCACGGCGTGCTTCGCCCCGTGCTTCTGGACCGCGGAGATGACGATGCGGCCGTCACCGCTGCCCAAATCATAGACAGTGTCCCCGGGCTTCACGCCAGCCAATGCCAGCATCCCGTCCACGGCACCTTCCGGCGTGGGGACGAAGGGAACCTCGGGCGACTGAATCGAACTGCCCGCGGGTCCGCGGACCTGCACCGTCACCGTCTGCTGCGCCGTCGAAACGCTCGCGGCGTTCGCGGCCATCGCCGCCGTGAACGCGAAAACCACCATCATTCGCTTCATGTCGCCTCCTTCGTTCGTTGCAGTCTGGGAGAGGAACTGGCCTTGGGGGAGGTCCCCTGCGAGCCCCTGCGGGTGCGCACCGCCTCCACGGCGAGCAGCACGCCGCCCGTGCCCAGCACTGCCAGCCCCGCGAGCGCGCCCAGCCCGGTGAAGGCCAGGCTGGAATAGAGGACGTAGGCGCAGATGCCGATGAAGAGCAGCGGCGTGAGCGGATACAGCGGCACGCGGAACGGCCGCGGCGCATCCGGCTCACGCACGCGCAGCACCATCAGCGACACGCCCGTCAGCAGGAAGAAGAGCCAGAAGACGGGCGCGGTGTACTCCACCATCGTCTCGAAGCCCTGACGCGTCAGCGTCCCCAGCCCCACCAGCGCCAGGGAGATGGCCCCCTGCACCAGCAGCGCGCGGGACGGGCCATTGGACTTCGCATGCCACTGCCCCAGCCCATTGAACAGCACGCTGTCCCGCCCGAAGGCATAGTGGGTCCGAGCCCCCGTCAGCACCGTGGCGTTGGCGGACGTCAGCGCGGAGATGGCGATGATGACGCTCAACACCAGCGCGCCCCCGCTGCCCACCGCGCGCTGCATCAGGTCCGCGGCCACCGCCTCCGAACGCGCCATGCCTTCGAGCCCCAGGCCGCGCAGGTAGGCCACGTTGACCAGCAGGTACAGCGCCGTCACCAGCCCGATGCTCGCCAACAGCGACCAGGCGATGGTGCGCCGCGAACCCCGCACCTCCGAGGACAGGTACGCCACCTCATTCCAGCCGCCGTACGTCAGCAGCACGAACACCATGGCCAGGCCCCAGGCGGTCCCTGACGACGCGGCCGGTGCCGGCGGCGCCGCCGCGGGCACCAGCGCGGGCGTGAAAAGCAACCCCACGATGACGACAGCCCCCACGCCCAGAACCTCCAGGGCCGTGAGCAGGTTCTGCGTACGGGTCCCCTGCCGAAGTCCGGCGATGTTCACCGCCGTCAGCCCCACCACCAGCATGGCCGCATAGACGGGCGACGAATACAGGCCCAGGGGGAAGAGCTGCGTGGCGTAGTCCCCGAAGACGAAGGCCAGCAGTGCGATGGAGCCGGTGGGGATGACGGTCAGCCGCGCCCACGCGAAAAGGAAAGCGGGCCCCTTGCCCAGCGCGCGGTACAGGTAGTGGTAGTCCCCGCCCGGGTGTGGCCAGGCGCTGGCCAGCTCCGCGTAACACAGCGCGCCCACCAGCGACGCGACACCGCCCAGCAGCCACGTGAGCAGCATGGCCTCACCGCTGCCGGACTGCGCGGCCACCAGCGAGGGCGCCTTGAAGATGCCTGCTCCCAGGACGATGCCCACTGTCAGGGCCATCACATCCAGCACGCGCAACGACGGCGACGGCGCGGACTCACCACGCTTCACGACTTCGACTCCTGCTTGCTGCTCCTGCATGGTGACGTGCTCCACGCGCCGCGGCAGCCTCCGCCGTCCGGCGCAAGATGAGGCCGCGACCCGGCCGTGGGGAGGATGAGCCTAGAGACCGTCCCCTCCCCGTCCATGAGACGCAGGGCCCCAGTGCATTGCCGTGGACAGGGCCCCACATCCGGAGTGGCGAGCGGACACTTCCTCGTTCCCGACCCGGTGGCTCTATGCTGGGTGTCAATGAGACTCCCGTCGTCCCGGCTCGCCCTGCTGTGCATGCTCTACTTCGTGCAGGGCCTGCCCTTCGGCTTCCAGGCCACCGCCCTGCCGGTGTACCTGCGCTCGCAGGGCGTCTCGCTGACCACCATTGGACTGCTCGGCGCGCTGTGGTTGCCCTGGGCCCTCAAGGCGCTCTGGGCGCCCCTGGTGGACCGGTATGGCTCGACGCGCATCGGCCGGCGCAAGTCGTGGATTCTGCCGATGCAGGTGGGGCTCGCGGCCAGTTGCGCCGCGGCGGCGGTCGCGGCTTCACGAGACGCGCTCCCCGCCCTGCTGGCGCTCGTCTTCCTGATGAACCTGTTCGCCGCCACGCAGGACATCGCGGTGGATGGCTTCGCCGTGGACACCCTGCGCCCCAGTGAGCTGGGCCTGGGCAACACCGCGCAGGTGGTGGGCTACAAGCTGGGAATGCTGACGGGCGGCGGGCTGCTGGTGTGGGCCAGCGCGCGCATCGGCTGGTCCGGCCTCTTCGTCGCCATGGCGCTGCTGTGTCTGGCCGTCTTCATGGTGATGCTCTTCGCCCGGGAGTCTCCCCCCGAGGCGCACGCCACGCCGTCCGCGGCCACCGCCCGGCAGGAGCCGGATTGGCGCGAGCTGTTCCAGCGGCTCAAGAAGGCGCTCCTGCTGCCGGGCGCGGGCTGGCTGCTGCTCTTCATCACCACGTACAAGCTGGGCGAGAGCATGTCCGACGTGCTCTTCAAGCCGTTCCTCGTCGACGCGGGCTTCACCGCCGCGCAGATTGGCCTGTGGGTGGGAACGTGGGGCACGGGCGCGTCCATTGTCGGCTCACTAGCCGGAGGACTGCTGGCCTCGCGCATGCCGCTGCTGGGCGCCGTGGGGCTCACCGCGTCGCTGCGGGTGATTCCCCTGGTGGGGCGGTGGCTGCTGGCCACCGGAGGCGTCACCGACGCGGGCGTCATCGGCATCACCATGGCCGAGGAGCTCTTCGGCGGCGCACTCACCACGGTGATGTTCGCCTTCATGATGTCGCGCGTGGACCGCCGCATCGGCGCCACGCACTACACGCTGCTCGCCAGCATGGAGGTCTGGGGCAAGGCGCCCGCGGGCCCGCTCGCGGGCTGGCTCGCGGACGCGAAGCACGGACTCAGCCTGGGCTACGCGCCCGTCTTCCTGCTGGGCACCGTCCTGTCCGTGGCCTTCCTGGTGCTGCTGGTGCCCATGCGGCGCCAGAAGCACGCCCCGAGCACCACGCTCAACACCGCCTGAGGCCACAGCCCAGAAACGCCGTCAGCCCTCCACGGTCGGCGCGTCGGGGAGCTCCGCCGAGCGCCACATGTACCAACTGGCCACCGAGCGCCAGGGCCGCCAGCGTTCGCCATAAGCAAGCAGCGCCTTGGGCTTGGGCATCTCCGTCAGGCCATAGGCCTTCATGAAGCCCTTGCGCACGCCGTAGTCGTCCACGGGCAGCACGTCAGGCCGCTCGAGTTGGAACATGAGCAGCATCTCCACCGTCCACTGGCCAATGCCACGCACCTGGGTGAAGTGCTCGATGAGCTCGGCGTCATCCATGCGCCGCACCTTGGCCAGCGGAGGCACGGTGCCGTCCAGCGTCTTGCGCGCCAGGTCCTGGAGCGCGGCCAGCTTGTTGGCGGACAGTCCCGCTTCGCGCAGCGACGTGTCCGGAACGGCCAGCAGCGCTTCCGGCGTGAACTTGCGTCCCGAGCCCACGCGCTCGCACACGCGACCGAAGATGGTGGCGGCCGCCTTGCCGTGGAGCTGCTGGTAGACGATGGACTCCGCCAGCGCACCGAAGGGGCTGTGCAGCGGACGCACCTGGAGCCGGAAGGGGCCAACGCTCTTCATCAACGCGCCCAGCGTCGGGTCCGCGCGCGACAGGGCACGGCGGACCGAGGGCGTGTAGTAGCTGGGGTATCGAATGACGTCGGGAGGAGGACGCGGCATGGGCGGCGACCATGATGCCGCCGCCCAGCCCCCTTCACGCAACCCGATTCTTGCGACAAGCCGCCGCCGCTCAAATCGGCGCGGCGTGCTCCGTCTCGGCCGGCACCTGGGTGCGAGGCTCGCCCTCCATGAGCTCCTCGAACTCCTGCTGCATCTGGACACCCAGGTCCACGAGCTGCTCCTTGGACAGGAGCTTGCGGACCTTCTTGAACAGCTCGCCCTCTTCCTCTTCGACGTGGTGCTCAATCTGCTCCTGGAGCACCTGCATCTTCGCGTCGAACTCCTCGTCCGACGGCTCCAGGTCCAGCAGGTCGGCGATGAGGCGCTTGGCGGACAGGTGTTCCTCGGCGGCCTCGCGCAAGAGGTCCTCCGTGTCCTGCGCCTTGGCCGCGGGATAGAAGTATTGCTCCTCGATGGAGGCGTGCGCGCTCAAGCGGTCGGTAATCATCTCGAAGAGCTCCTGGCGTTTCGCCTCCGCCCCCTCCGAGAGCTTCTCGTACTTCTTGAACAGCTTCTTCACCTCGTCGTGTTGCTGCGCCAACAGTTCGATAGCGTCCATGGTCGCCCTCTCCCTTGTGGATGATGGGTGTCGTGTTGAGGCGTGAAGACGTGTGGCTCAGGTCGGCAGCTTCTTCGCCGGCAGGTCCTTCACGGCGGGGCCGTTGAGCACCTTGCCGGTGGGACTGAAGCGCCCCCCGTGACAGGGACAGTCCCAGGAGCGCTCCGCGCCGTTCCAGTGCACGTGGCAGCCCAGGTGCGTACACACCGGGGACACCGCGTGCGTGATGCCGTCCTCCGCGCGGTACACCGCGACCTTCTGTCCCGCCACCTCCAGGACCTTGCCCTCGCCGGGCGCCACGTCCGCCAGCCGGTGCTCGTTCGGCCGGGACAGGCGATCCGCGACGAAGCGGAAGGCGACCTCCGCGTTCTCCTGGATGAAGTCCTTCGCGCCCGCCTGGGGCTTCACCCGCGTCGCCGAGTAGAGCGCCGCGAAGGGGTTCTGCCTGTCGAGGATGGCGTCGGAGAGAATCATCCCCGCCAGCGTGCCGAACGTCATGCCCGTGCCGGAGAAGCCGGTGGCCACGTACACGTGGCGGCTGGCCGTGTTGCGGCCGATGTACGCCAGCCCGTCCGCGGGCTCGATGACCTGGCCGGACCAGCGGTGGGTGATGTCCGTCACCGGGAAGCGCCGCAGCGTGTAGGCCTCCAGCGCGGCGTAGCGCCGGGCGGTGTCCTCGTCGGTGCCGACCTTGTGGTCCTCGCCGCCCACGATGACGTAGGTGCGCCCGTTCACCTGCTGCGTGCGGATGTAGTGATAGGGCTCCTGGCTGTCGCAGTACTGGCCCGGCTCCAGCGGCCCGTTGAGCGGCCCTGCCACCACGTAGGTGCGGTAGGGGTAGAGCTTGGTGTGCATGGCCACGCGGTTGAGCGGCGTGGTGGTGGCCTCCACCACGGCCGCGGCGGTGACGGTGCCCCGGTCGGTAACGACGCGGCAGGGCGCGCCGTCGTGAACCTCCGTCACCCGCGTGTTCTCGAAGATGTGGCTGCCGTCGCCGGGAATCCGGTCCGCCAGCGCCAGCAGGTACTTGCGAGGATGGAAGAGCGCCTGGTCCTCCACCCGCAGGGCGCCCTTCACGGGATACGGCAAGGGCACGTCCTGGGTGAAGGTGGCCAGCAAGCCGGCCTCGCGCGCGGCGGTGACTTCGTGGTGCAGCTCGGCCAGCTCGCGCTCCGTCTCCGCGTAGCGGTACATGGGCACGCGCTGGAAGTCACAGTCGATGCCGAGCTCGTCGACCCGCGCGGCGATCTGCTCGATGGCCGCGCGGCTGGAGGACGCCGCGAGCTGAGCCCCCTTCTCACCGAAGTCGCGCCGCAGCGTGGCGTAGGGCGTGTCGAGCACCTCGGTGAGGTGCGCGGTCGTCTGGCCCGTCTGCCCCGACAGGATGCGGTGCATGTCCAGCACCACCACGCGCTTGCCAGCGCGCTTCAGGAGCCACGCCGTGGTCAGCCCCGCCATCCCCCCGCCAATGATGGCCACGTCCACCGTCACGTCACCCGGCAGCGCCGGGAAGTCCCGCGGGGGGGCCGTCACCGTCCAAAGCGACCTGTGCGCCCGCTGCTCGTCGTCCATGGCCCAAGGCTAGGAACGGCGCCTCGGAGCGATAAGCCACGGGAGCGGACCGCACGGCTGGCCGCCTACCCAGCTCCAAGGCGTTGCAGATGTACACGAGCGAACACTGCCGGCCTTCTCGTGTTCGCAAATCACGGTGCGGGCAAGCCTGCTCTGGGGTGGCTCACCGACGCGCGTTACAAAAACCCGGTCCCAGGAGCCGAGGAGCTTCGACGATGCCCGTGGAAAGATTGGCTGGAAGCGCCAGCCTCGTCGACGTCCTGGACCGGGTGCTGGACCGCGGTCTGCGCTGGGACGCGAACGTCCACGGGCAGGCGCTCCAGGACTGGCCACCCGCATCCACACGCACCATCGTGGTGAAGTTCGTGGAGGTGCGAACGCCTACCCCTCAATCCCGTGGAGCCTGACGCAGTGGTCCCCCCCACCGCAC
>NZ_SRLV01000141.1:0-13956 GCF_006518205.1 Myxococcus sp. CA005
TGAGCGTCTCGTGGGCTCGGAGAGGTGTATAAGAGACAGGCGGAGGGGCGGGCGTCCGCCAGGGCGGATTTGCTTTCCGCGCTTGTCAACCCGGCCCGAGGAATGCAAAGCCGCATTCCGTCATGGCCACCCAACGCAAGTCCCGCCCGCACTCGCGGTCGGCCCCGAAGAAGTCCGGCGCTCCGTCCGGGAAGAAGCCCTCCCCCTCCGAGCGGCCCGAGCGGCCCCTGCGAGAAGACCTGGTCCTTCAGGCCTGCCTGGAGGCGTACGGCTCGGTCCGGCACGAGGGCCGCATGGCCGACCGCGCGCTGGACTTCACCCTGCGCCGCAAGGCCAACCTCTACTCCAACGAGCGCCGCGCCGTGGCCGAGCGCGTCTACGGCCTGCTGCGCCGCCAGCGGACGGTGGACTTCCTGCTGTCCCGCGCCCACCCACGCTTCGACAGCCTGGAGACCTCGCGCCAGGACGTGCTCCGCCTGGCCGCCTCACGCGTCCTCTACGGCGAGCCCCACGGCCTGGTGGCCCGCCAGTCCGCGCTGGCGCCCCCGGATGCGCAAGCCCTGGGTGCCCTTCCCGAAGCCGCCGCCGCCCTGGAGGCCCTGCCCGCCCGCGAGCGCTTCCCCATCGCCGCGTCGCTGCCGGACTTCCTCGCCGACCGCTTCCTCCAGACGTTCGGCCGGGACGCCGCTCGCGCCGCGGAGGCGATGAACGAGCGCGCCCCGCTGGTCGCCCGCGCCAACCTCCTCAAGGGGGACCGCGACGCGCTGGCGCAGCGGCTGAAAGCGGAGACCGTGGACGTCAAGCCCACGCCGCTGTCGCCCATGGGCCTGGTGCTGGAGACGCGCATCAACGCCTTCTCCCTGGAGAGCTTCCGCGAAGGCATGCTGGAGCTCCAGGACGAGGGCAGCCAGTTGCTCGGCATGCTGGTGGACGCGCCGCCCACGCGCGTGGTGGATGCGTGCGCGGGTGCCGGCGGCAAGACGCTGCAGCTCGCCGCGCAGATGAAGAACCGGGGTGACTTGCACGCCCTGGACATCGATGAGCGCCGCATGGAGGACCTGAAGAAGCGCGCGCGCCGCGCGGGTGTGCACAACGTGCGCGCCCAGCTCATCCCCCACGAGGGCCCGGAGGCCGACGCCGCGCTGACGCCCCTCAAGGGCAAGGCGGACCGGGTGCTGGTGGACGCGCCGTGCAGCGGCACCGGCACCTTCCGCCGCAAGCCTGACGCGCGCTACCGCCTCACGCCGGAGGATTTGGAGATGCACGTGGGCCGGCAGAAGGCCCTGCTGGCGCGCTTCGCCACGCTGGTGAAGCCCGGTGGCCGGCTCATCTACGGCACGTGCAGCGTGCTGCGGGAGGAGAACGAGAACGTGGTGGAGGACTTCCTCGCGAAGCACCCCGAGTTCACGGTGAAGCCGGTGGCGGAGCTGCTGGGGGCGGAGCTGGCCGAGAAGGTCGGCCCCGGCCCCTTCCTCCGGCTGGCGCCTCACACCCACGGGACCGACGGATTCTTCGGCGCCGTCCTCGTCCGCGCGAAGTAACCTGCGGCCGGGGGGAGAGAGACACTGCTCATGCACCGTGCCGTCCGCTACCGCGTCTCCATGCCCCGGCCGCATACGCACCTGCTGGAGGTGGAAGCCTCCTTTCCAGGAGGCGCCAGCGTGCTGGACGCCGTGATGCCGGTGTGGACGCCCGGCAGCTACATGGTGCGGGAGTTCGCGCGGCAGGTGCAGGACATGACGGCCCATGCGCCGGACGGAACGCTCCTTCCGGTGCGGCGCGCGGACAAGCGCACCTGGCGGGTGGACGCGAAGGGCGTGGCCGTCACGCTGCGCTACCGCGTCTATGCCAACGAGCTGACGGTGCGCACCAACCACCTGGACGGCTCACACGCCTACTTCAACGGCGCCGCCACGTTCCTCTACACGGAGGACACGCGCGGGCTGGAGCACCACGTCACGGTGGACGCGCCCTCCGGCTGGCGGACCTTCTGCGCGCTGGGCCAACGCGCGAACACCTTCGTCGCCCAGGACTACGACGAGTTGGTGGACAGCCCCTTCGAGGTCGGTCCCCACACGCCGCTCACCTTCAGTGTGGAGGGCGTGCCACACGAAGTCGTGGTGTGGGGCGACACGGTGCAGGACCCGGAGCGGCTGTGCGCGGACCTGAAGCGCATCTGCGAATGCCAGGCCCGCGTGTTCGGCGGCCTGCCCATGCCGCGCTACCTCATCCTGCTGTACCTGACGGACCGGGGCCGAGGCGGCCTGGAGCACAAGGCCAGCACCGCGCTGTTGTTCCCCCGCGTCGGACTTTCCACCAACCGCGGCTGGGAGGACCTGCTCACCCTGGTGGCGCACGAGTACTTCCACCTGTGGTTCATCAAGCGGGTGAAGCCGCGCGCGCTGGTGCCCTTCGACTACGCGAAGGAGAACTACACCTCGCTGCTGTGGGCCTTCGAGGGCTCCACGGCGTACTACGACAACCTCTTCGTGCGGCGCGCCGGGCTGATGTCCGCGCAGCGCTACCTCACGCGCCTGGGCGAAACACTCACCGCGCTGCATGCCACGCCGGGGCGGCGCGTGCAGACGCTGGCGGAGGCGTCGCTGGTGAGCTGGGTGAAGCACTACCGCCCGGACGAGAACTCGCCCAACAGCGCCATCTCCTACTACCTCAAGGGCGAGGTCGTCTCCGCGCTGCTCGACCTGGAGATCCGCCGCGCCACCGGTGACGCCCGTGGCCTGGATGACGTCGTGCGCGTCTTGTGGCAGCGCTACAGCGACGGCTCCGGCGTTCCCGAGGACGGCGTCGAAGCCGTGGCCAGCGAGGTGGCCGGCGTGGACCTGACGCCCTTCTTCGACCGGGCGCTACGCACCACGCAGCCGCTGGACTACTCCGTCTTCTCCCACGTGGGCCTGGAGCTGAACTTCCGTCCGCGCGAGGCCGCCAGCGACAAGGGAGGCACGCCGCCGCGAAACCGGGCGGGGGAAGGGAAGCCCAAGGGCTGGCTGGGCGTCACCACGCGGGGCAGTGGCACCGTGGCGGTGGTGATGGATGGCTCGCCCGCACAGGACGCGGGGCTCTACGTGGAGGACGACCTGGTCGCGCTGAATGGCTGGAAGGTGGACGGCGCCACCCTGCTGTCCCGCTGCGAGGAGCGGAGGCCCGGCGAGACGGTGCGGCTCACGGTGTTCCGCCGCGACCGGCTGCTCGAAATCCCGGTGGTGCTGGGGACGAAGCCCGCGGAGGCGGCGTGGCTGTCCCGCGTGGAGCGCCCCACCGACGCCCAGAAGGCCGCCTATCAGGCGTGGCTCGGAAGCCCCTGGGAAGAGTCCCCTGGGCAGTCGTAGGCTTGGGGGCCATGAGCCCCTCATCGCCCAACATCATTCCACCGGATGCGCCCCTGCCCCGCTGCCAGCGGCATCGGACCACCGTGGCCGGGTGGCGTTGCGAGAGGTGCAACGAAACGCTCTGCCCCGACTGCGTGGTGGGCCGGCGGGCCCAGACGGTGGAGCTGGTGGCGTGCGAGCGCTGCGGCGACGTGGCGCAGACCCTGCTCACCTCCCGCAGCCGGGTGTCCGTGGCGCAGCGGCTCAAGGGCGCGTGGCGCTACGTCTTCACCCCGTCCGGCTCGCAGGTCATCGTGGCGGTCAGCGTCTTCCTGGCGGCGCTCCGGTGGCTGGTGGAGCTGGCCATCTCCTTCTCGGCCCTCATCCCGCTGACCATTTACGGAGGCGTCTTCTGGGGCACCTTCTTCACGCTCGCGCGGGATTCGGCGCGCGGCGAGACGGCGCTGCGCTCGCCCGACTACCGCGACTACTTCCATGACGCGGTCCTCCCCGGCCTCCGCGGCGTGGTGACCTTCGCCGTCGTCTGGATGCCCGCGTTCCTCTACGTCACCGTGGTGCGCCCGCTCCTCCAAGAGGGGCGTTCGGCGCTCGGCGCGTGGATTCGGGGCCTGGACACCCCCGGGCTGCTGACAGTGGATCCGGTGCTGATCGGCCTGCTGCTGCTCGGCGTCCTCTGGCTGCCCGCGGCGCTCCTCATCACCGCCGCGCGCCAGCCACTGCTGACCTTGTTCGACGTGCCCGGAACCCTTCGCATCGTCCGCCGCCTGGGCCGGGACTACACGCTGGTCGCGGGAACGCTGGTGGGCCTGGGCGTCCTCCACCTCATGACGCACGGGGTGGCGTTGCTGCTGCGCATGCTGGACCTCTTCGTCATCTCACGCGTACTGGCCGAAGCCGTCACGCTGGTCATCCCATTCACCGCCGCGCACGTGGTGGGGCTGCTGCTGTACACGCGGGGCGATGCGCTGGGGTATGGCCTCGAGCAAGACTACCTGACCCCTGTGCTGGGCGACGCACAACCGAGCCGCATGGCGCCGCCCCTGCGCGATGCCGGTCCCATTCCCTTCACCGGAGCGGCGGCCAGGGCCATCGAGACGGGAAGCTCCAACGACGACACCCTGGAGGCGCTGGCGGCCGCGGTGAACGCCCGCGATGTTCCACTCGCGATGTCGCTGTATGCCACGGTGCGGCAGCAACCGCGGCTGCGTGTGCCCCCAGAGCACCACCTGTTCGTCGGACAGGCCGCGGCCGTGGAAGGAAATTTCCCACTGGCGGTAGCGGCGTTGGAATCCGCGGCAGACACGGCGCCCGATGAGCCCACCGCGCCCCGTGCGTTGGTACTTCTGGCGCGTGTGTTGGGTGAACGGATGCACGACGCGCCGCGCGCGGAAGAAGTCTACCGCTACGTGCTCCACCGTTACCCAGACACGGCAGCGGCACGCTTCGCGAGTGAACGCGTGTCTCCGACTTCCGACTGATACAGACGTTGCCGCGCTCGCACGCCAGCATCACCCTTCACGGCATGGTTCGCGCACGCTGGTTTTCGTGGCTCATCGGTTTCGGTCTCTTCGCGGCATGTGACCAGGCGCCTCGCATGGAGCGCGCGGTGGACGACTGCCAGGCGGAGCAGGTGTCGTTGAAGGTGGAGGTGCTGTCGGCGGAGGGCGCGCGCGTGCGCGGGGCGACAGTCACCGGCACCAACGTGACCTCCAACGTGAGCATCACCGGCGTGACAGACGACCAGGGCGTCAGCACCGCCATCAACGAATCGCTCGCGCCCAGCGCGGTGCGAGTCGTGGCCACCGCGGGCGCCAAGGTGTCCGACGCCCAGCAGGTGGAATGGGTGTGTGACACCTGCAACTGCCAGCCAGAGCCGGCCACCCTCCAACTCCAGCTCAATCCGTAGGACCCGCGCCGCGCGACGCTGAGACAACCGCTGTTTCATGGATTCATCTGAATGAACGCGAGGGAGGTTGTGCTCCACCCGCCCCATGGAGTACGGCTGGTGACATGCGTGACGCTCGTCAGCCTTCCCCGCGTCTGGCCTCCCCTGCTTCCAGGGGGGCCCTCCAGTCGGCTTCCTCCGAGCACGGGGCCGCGGGGATGTGTTGCCGCGGTGTGCGCGTTCCCCGCGCAAGGGGTCCTGTCAGCCCACGTTCCAGGTAGGTCCGGGCCCTCATCATGTCCGCAGACACGGTGGAACAGTTGCTTCAGTGCGCGCTGTCCGAGCTGACCGCGCGCTTCGTCACCCAGGCCACCCCCGTCCCCACCGGCTTGCTGGAGGCGTTGGACGCGGACCCGCGCGCGGGCGCTCATGCGCTCGCCCGGCGCATCCGTTCGCGCCAGGAGAAGAACCGCGCGGAGGGCCAGCGCATGCGCAAGCTGCTCCGTTTCGAGACGGAGCTCTGGGAGCAGGGCCACACGCACATCGCGGGTGTGGACGAGGCGGGCATGGCGCCCCTGGCGGGGCCCGTCGTGGCCGCCGCGGCCGTGCTGCCCAAGGGTTTCCGGCTCAAGGGGCTGGATGACTCGAAGAAGATTCTCGACGCCGAGAAGCGCGAGTCGCTGGCCGAGGCCATCAAGCGCGACGCGGTGGCATGGGCCGTGGGCCGCGCGGAGGTGGAGGAAATCGACCGCATCAACATCTACCACGCGGGCCTGCTGGCCATGCGCCGCGCGGTGGAGGGGCTGTCGGTGAAGCCGGACCACCTGCTGGTGGATGCTCGCACGGTGCCGGAGTGCTCGGTGCCGCAGAAGGGCATCATCAAGGGGGACGCACTGTCTCTCAGCATCGCAGCGGCCTCCATCCTGGCGAAGACGACGCGCGACCGTTGGATGGCGGAGCTGGATGACCAGTACCCGGGTTATGGGCTCGCCGCGCACAAGGGCTACCCGACGCCGCACCACCTGCAGGTGCTGCGTGAAAAGGGCGTGCTGCCCATCCACCGACGCAGCTTCGCGCCGGTGCGCGAGGCCCTGGGCCTGCCGACCGGCTCACCGCCTTCCGCCCTCCAGGCGGAGCTGTTCCCCGAGGCCCCTTCCCGAACAGGGGTGAAGTCATGAGCGCCGACCGGGACATCGACGAGTGGATGGCCGCGCGAGGCATCACCCTGCCCGAGGCCCGCGCTCGCACCCGCGCGGTGCTGGAGGAAGTGGGCCTCACCCGCCCCGGCCGCCAGCGCATGAGCGAGCCCAAGCTGCTCAAGGCGGCGGAGCTGCTGGCGGGGCGCTTCTTCTCCGTGTGCGCGGACGGCGCGTGCCTCAAGGTCGCGCAGGCCAGCGGGCGTGAGCCGATGCGTATCGAGCCACGGCTGCACTGTGAGCGCTGTGGCGGCTCGGCCAACCGCCGCGCGGAGGTGGCCTTCGTGGAGGCCTGCCAGCGCTACGGCGTGCGCCGCGTGGTGGTGGTGGGTGGCTCGCCGGCCGTGCGCGAGGAGCTGGAGGCCAAGCTGGGCCACCAGATTGACTTGCGGATGGTGGACGGCACGGAACGCCGCACGGCGGACCGCGCCCGCAGCGACCTGGACTGGGCGGACCTGGTGCTGGTGTGGGGCGCCACGGAGCTGCACCACAAGGTCAGCGGCCACTACACGCACGGTGGGCCGGCCTACAGCCACAAGGTGGTGCACGTCGTGAAGCGGGGCGTGGCCGCGCTGTTGGAAGAAGGCATCACCCACCTGGAGCGGACGCGCTGAGTGCTGGACTCAGGCGACGCGCCAAAGCGACGCTTGAGTCCATGACGACCGAGTTCATCCTGCTCCGTCACGGAGAGACGGAGTGGAACTCCCTGGGGCGCCTCCAGGGACATCAGGACAGCACCTTGAGCCAGGTGGGCCTGCGCCAGGCAGACGCCCTGGCCGCGCGCCTGGAGCCCGTCCGATTCTCGGCGCTCTATTGCAGCGACCTGGGGCGGGCGCAGGAAACGGCGCGGCGCATCGCCATCCGCACGGGCCACACCGTCCAGTCCGACACCCGCCTGCGCGAACGGGGCCTGGGCATCCTGGAAGGCCTCACCCGGGACGAGGCACGCCAGAAGCACCCGGACGTCTTCGCCGCGTACGCCGGTGGCGCGCCGGACTACATCGTCCCCGGCGGGGAGAGCACGTCCCAACGGCTGCGCCACGCGGTGGAGTGCCTGGAGGAACTGGGCGCGCGCCACCGGGGCGAACGGCTGGTGGTGGTGACCCACGGAGGCGTGCTCAGCCTCCTGTTCCGTCACAGCCTGGGGATTCCGCACGCGGCGCCGCGCACCTTCTCTGTGCTCAACGCCGGGTGGAACCAATTCGACTACCACGAAGGTGCGTGGCGGCTGGTGACGTGGGGTGACGTCACCCATCTGCGTGCCTCCAGCCTCGACGACACCTGAGCGCCCGCGCGGACGCTCGTGGAGACTACAGCTCCACCTGCGGACGCTGCTCGTCGCGGCGGGACGCGCGCGTCGCGGCCGGACGAACCTCCAGCTCGGCGCGGGCCTCCTCGATGGCGTCGCACACCCCGTCGGCGGCCCGCTGGACCTGCTCCAGCGTGTGGGACGCCATCACCTGCATGCGGAAGCGCGTCTCGCGCAAGCGAACGGCCGGGTACTCCACCAGGTTGGCGAAGATGTCGCGGTCGAACACCTTCTTCGAGGCCAGCCGCGCCACCTTCGCGTCGCCCACCTGCACGGGGACGACGTTGGACGGCTCGCCCAGGCACGTCACGCCCCGCGCCTCGAAGGCTCCGCGCAGCGCCAGGATGTTCTCCCGCGCCTTCGCGCGCAGCGCGTCGCCCTCTTCCGAGCGGACGATGCGCAGCGACTCCAGCACCACCGCCGCCTGCATGGGCAGCAGCGCGTTGGAGAAGATGTGGGGCCCGCCCATGATGCGGATGAACTGGCGCACCGCCGGCGAGCGCGTGGCCACGAAGCCGCCATTGCTCGCGAACGTCTTGGAGAAGGCGCCCACCACCAGGTCCACCTTCCCCAGCAGGCCCTGCACGCCCAGGCTGCCCGTCCCCCGGGGCCCCATCGCGCCCAGGTCATGGGCCACGTCCACCAGCAGCGTCGCGCCGTACTCACGGCAGATGGACTGGAGCTCTTCGATCCGCGGCACGTCCGAGTCCATGGAGAACAGGCCCTCGGTGACGACGAGCACCGCGTTCTGCGTGTCGCGGGCGCGAATCTCCTGAAGCTTGCGCCGCATGGCGCGGTTGTTGAGGTGCGGCACGCGGCTCACGTTCGTCGTCGCGGCGGCGGCGCCCTGCTGGAGGCACGCGTGCGACAGCGCGTCGAGCACCACGTGGTCATCGGGACGCACCAGCCCAGCGATGACGCCGAAGCCCGCGCCCCAGCCGGTGGAGAACAACGCCACGTGCGGCGTCTGCAGGTGCTCCGCGAGCGCCTTCTCCAGCATCAGCGACGGCGTCGTATTGCCCCCCAGCATCGCCGAGCCCGCGCTGTGCAACCCGTAGTCCTGGATGGCCCGCTGGGCCGCCTCCACCACCGCCGGGTGCGTGGACAGCGACAAGTAATCCTGCGAACCGAAGTTCAGCCCCTGGCGCACCGCCCCCGTCTCACTGCGGACACCACACTCCGCCTTCGGTGCCGCCTCCAGGCTTCGCGAGTACGGCCACAGGCCCGCCTGCCGCCGCGACTCCTGCCACTCGAAGAAGGGTTCCGTCCGACCCAGCAGGTCAGGTCCCGTCGGCTGCGCGTAATGGGAGATGAAGTGGGTGAAGAGCGGCGAGTCGAGTTGAGCTCGGAAATCCATGAAGCACGTCCAGGGGGAAAGGTCGCGCTGTCAACGAGAGGCGCGGCGCTCGGGGAGGGGGGGGCGAGCGGCACATTTAATGCCTCTGCATCTTTCCAGTGTCAACCGGCCTACCCTGACGGCTCCGTTGTATTCGTTTGTTCCGATTCAACCGGATGTGCTGCGTAGGCTGAAACAGGCGCGAGATACCCAGATAGACACGCATTGTCCGGGCCAAAAACGACGAATCCTGGTTTTTCGCCCCAGGGCAGAGGCGGGTTTTGACGCCCCCCTGCCCTGAAGTGCGAGCAAGTGTCCATCAGTCGTCGTTCTGCCTCAGCGCGGCCAGGACGTTGAGGTCCTCCAGGGTGGTGGTGTCCCCGGAGGCCTGATTGCCCGCGGCCACGTCGCGCAGCAGCCGGCGCATGATCTTCCCCGAGCGCGTCTTCGGCAGCGCCTCCGCGAAGCGGATTTCATCCGGGCGGGCGATGGCGCCAATCTCGCGGCCCACGTGGGCGGCCAGCGTCTTCTTCAGCGCGTCGGACGGCGTGTGGCCCTGCTTCAGGGTGACGAAGGCCACCAGCGCGGTGCCCTTCAAGTCGTCCGGACGGCCCACCACGGCGGCCTCCGCGACGGTTTCATGCGCCACCAGCGCGCTCTCCACCTCCGCGGTGCCCAGACGGTGGCCGGCGACGTTGACCACGTCATCCACGCGGCCCATCAGCCAGATGTACCCCTCCGCATCCGTGCGCGCGCCGTCGCCGGTGAAGTACATGCCGGGCAGCTCGTTGAAGTACGTGCGCACGTAGCGGTCCGGGTCGCCGTACACCGTGCGCAACATGGAGGGCCAGGGACGCGTGACGAAGAGCAGTCCGCCCTGCCCTCGCGGAACCGTGTTGCCCTCGCGGTCCAGAATCTCCGCGTGGATGCCGGGCAGCGGCAGCGTGGCCGAGCCGGGCTTCGTCGGCGTGGCGCCCGGGAGCGGCGACACCATGATGCAGCCCGTCTCTGTCTGCCACCACGTGTCCACCACGGGGCAGCGCCCCCCGCCGATGACGTCGCGGTACCACATCCACGCCTCGGGGTTGATGGGCTCGCCCACGCTGCCCAACAGACGCAGCGAGGACAAGTCGTGCTTGCGCACGGGCTCCTCGCCCAGCCGCATGAAGGCGCGGATGGCGGTGGGCGCGGTGTAGAGGATGGTGGCCTTGTACCGCTCGATGATGTCCCAGAAGCGGTCCGGCCCCGGCTGGGTGGGCGCGCCTTCGTAGAGGATGGTGGTGACGCCGTTCATCAACGGGCCGTAGACGACGTAGGAGTGGCCCGTCACCCAGCCCACGTCGGCGGTGCACCAGTAGACGTCGTCTTCGCGCAGGTCGAACACCCAGCGCGTGGTGAGCGACGTATTCACCGCGTAGCCGCCCGTGGTGTGCAGCACGCCCTTGGGCTTTCCAGTGGAGCCCGACGTGTAGAGGATGAACAGCGGGTGCTCGCTCTCCACCCACTCCGGTTCACATTCCGCGGACTGCCCGCTCACCAGCGTGTCCCACGCCACCAGCTTGGGCCCGGACAGCGCCAGCGTGCTGCCCGTGCGGCGGAGCACCACCACCTTCTCCATGGTGGGCATGTGCGGCAGCGCCGCCTCCACGTTCTTCAGGAGCGGCACCACCGCGCCCTTGCGCCAACCGCCGTCCGCGGTGAGCAGCACCTTCGCGCCCGCGTCGTTCATGCGCTCGTGGAGCGCCTCCGCGGAGAAGCCGCCGAACACCACCGAGTGCACCGCGCCAATGCGAGCGCACGCCAGCATGGCCACCGCGGCCTCGGGCACCATGGGCAGGTAGATTCCCACCCGGTCACCCTTCCGAACGCCCAGCGACTTGAGCGCGTTGGCCAGCTTGTTCACCTCGGTGGACAGCTCGCCGTACGTGAGGCTGCGGCGGTCGCCGGGCTCCCCCTCGAAGAGGATGGCGGGCTTGTCCTTGCGGGTGGCCAGGTGCCGGTCCAGACAGTTGTAGGCTAGGTTCGTCTTGCCCTCGACGAACCACCGCGCGTGCGGCGGCTTCCAGTCGAGCACCGTCTGGAAGGGCGCCTTCCAGTACAGCTCCTCGCGGGCGCGGTCGCCCCAATACTTGTCAGGGTCCTTCGCGGCTTCGTCCCAGAGCTGCTGGTACTGCTCCATGCTCCGGATGTGCGCGCGCCGGGCGAACGCCTCTGGCGGCGGAAAGACGCGTGCTTCTGTCAGGACCGAGTGAATCTCATGCTTCGAAGCCGCCATGCGTTCCTCCAGCGTGGACAATGCCACCCTGTTCTAGGAACACGGAGCGCGCGGCTCAACCCTCCGTGTCGCAGCGCTTCGATTCCTTGACGGCCTCGTAGCGCAGCCACATCTCGCACACGCATTCGTCGGGGCGGCGCGTGTCGTAACGGACTCGCAGCACGCCATTGAACTGCGTTTCGCACTGCGTCGTACCGTCGATGTGGATGTTGATCTGGTCCAACAGGCACTCCTGGCCGTTCACCTCGGCAGCGGCCTTGACCACGCTCCCGTCGATGGAGAAGTGGTCTCCATCCTCCAGGAAATAGCCCACGAGGTGGCTGTCCAGGAAACCGAAGTCCAGGCGGACGACGCGCCCGCTGATTTGCAGGGTGCCGTAGAGCTGGCTGCGGTTGGTCTCCAGCAGGCCGCAGTCGTCGCGGAGGACCTCGACGGGCTCGAAGACGTAATCACCCGGCTCCTGGACGTGGGGCAGACAGCCCACCAGGCACGCCAGGAGCAGGCCGGAGAGGACGAGGCGATGGCGTCTCGGAGTCGACACGGCGCGCACAATACTCCACGGCACGCATCTAGGAAGTGCGAGCGTGACGGCAGCAGGTAGACTGGGGGTCATGCCCGAATACCGCAACCCCAAGCCCACCGTGGACTGCATCATCGAGCTGCCCGGTGAACGCATCGTCCTCATCCGGCGTGCGAATCCGCCTGTCGGCTGGGCGCTACCGGGTGGCTTCGTGGATGAGGGCGAGCCGCTCGACGTCGCCGCCGTGCGCGAGGTGCAGGAAGAGACGGGACTTCACGTGAAGCTGTCGGAGCAGTTCTTCACGTACTCGGACCCCCGGCGGGATCCGCGGCAGCACAACATCTCCACCGTCTACATCGGCTCGGCCGAGGGCGAACCGCAGGGCGCCGACGACGCGGCCGAGGCCCGCGCCTTCCGCGTGGATGACCTGCCGAAGGACTTGTGCTTCGACCACGACACCATCCTGTCCGACTACGTCACGTACAAGCGGACCGGACAGCGGCGGAAGCTCTAGGAACGGCGCGGGAGGATGCATTACGCGCTCGTCCTGCTCGCCCTGGGAGGCCTGCTGACCCTCCACGAATTGGGGCACCTCGTCGCCGCGCGGTTGCTCGGCGTGCGGGTGCCCCGCTTCGTGTTTGGTTTCGGTCCACCGCTGGTGTCCTTCCGTCTGTGGGGGACACAGTACGTGCTGGCGGCGGTGCCACTGGGCGCCACGGCGCACATGCAGGGGATGAACCCGCACCGTGCGGACGTCGACGAGGCCGCGGGCTTCGCCGCGCGCGGGCCGCTGCTGCGCATCCTCATCATCCTGGCGGGGCCGCTGGCCAACTATGCGCTCGCGTTGGGTGTCCTGTTCGCGCTGTACACGTCGGGCACGCACGTGGTGGTGCCGCTGACCGTGGGGACGGTGCAGCCGGGCTCGGAGGCGGCGCGCGCACAACTGCTGCCGGGGGACCGCATCGTCAATGTCGCGGGACAGCCGCTGCGGAGCTGGTCGGAGTTCGTGGAGAAGGTGGGCGCGGCGCCGGGTGTCCCGCTGGAGTTGGGCGTGGAGCGCGGCGGCGATGCGCGCTCGGTGGTGGTGCGGCCCCGGCCGGATGAGCGCGGCACGGGCCGCATCGGGGTGAGCCAGCAGTACGTCTACAAGGCGCACGGCGCGGGTGAGGCGCTGAGCCATTCGTTCACGCACACCGTCAAGGTGGCCGAAGAAGGCGTGGCGCTGTTGAAGCGGATGATGCAGCACGGCCTGGAGAGCGCAGACGCGGCGAGCCCCGGAGCGCTGGTGCGACAGGAGTCCGCGGACGCGATGTCGTCCGGGACGGATGCCCTGCTGCGGACCTTGGTGGCCGCGTCGGTGGTGCTGGCGCTGTTGACGTTGCTACCCGTGCCTGGGCTGGATGGAGGCCGCGTGGTGCTGCTCCTGGTCGAGGCGGCGAGCGGCCGGCGGATTCCCCCTCGCGTGGAGACGGTGGCGCAGACGGTGGGGTTCCTGGGAATCGCCGTGGCCGTAATCTTGATGGCGACCGCGGAGATTCGGCGCGCGTTGCCGGCGCGGTTGGGCTTGGAGGAATCGCAGGCCCACGACGCGGGGGCCGCGCAGGTGGACCAGCCTCCGGCAGCGACGGCGGGTTCCGCGAATGGCATGGTCCCCTCCCCCGCTCCGTCACCGGCCACACCGGGGAAGGTGCCCGGCACGACAGCCGCCGCACCAGGAACGAGCCCTGCTGGGGCCGCAGCAAGCGCGGCGGCTGGGGCGAATCCCACGAGAGCCGCGGCCCCAACCACGGCGAATAGAACCGGCCCTGGTGGCCCCACCACCATGGGTTCCGCCGGGACGCCCCCGAGCGGAGCCGACGCGGGGACACAGGCAACAACCGGAACGGCCGAACCTGCCAAGCCCCCCGCAACGAGCCCAGCCACACCCGACGGCAAGGCCGGTCAGGAAGCGGCCACCGCTGCTACCCATGCAACAACTCCAGGAGCCGACGCAGGTGCAGGCTCGGCGTCCACCGGAGCGGCGGCAGGCGCCGCACCTTCGACAGGCCCGACACCGAGCGAAGCCCCCTCGGCGCCCACCCCCCATCC
>NZ_SRLV01000142.1:0-13738 GCF_006518205.1 Myxococcus sp. CA005
GGCGTGGGCCGGGGCGCCAGGGGGGCGGACGGTCGTCACGCTGGCCTTCGACGACGGAATCGAGGAGCAGCGCCAGGTGCTGGATATGCTTTCGGCTTCGGGGCTGAAGGCGACCTTCTTCATCATCAGCGGGCGGGTCGGCCAGACGGGATACATGAACCTCGATGACCTGCGCCGCCTGGCCGCGGCCGGACACGACATCGGGGGACACACGCTGCAACACTCGGAGCTGGCGGTGCTGACGCCCGAGAAGCAACGACAGGAGATTTGCGAGGACCGCCTGCGGCTGCTCAGTTGGGGCTTCTCACCCACCGCCCTCGCATTCCCCTTCGGTTCGAACGATGCGGTGGTGAACCAGACGGCAGCGGCGTGCGGATACAACGCCGCGCGCGACGTGCGGGGCCTGGTGGACACCTGTGGCTCCTGCCCCACGGCCGAGACAATCCCTCCGCTCGATCCCTACGAAATCCGCACGCCCGCGACGGTGACGCGCGACGACGGACTGAAGCAGTTGCAGTCGTGGGTCACCTCGGCGGAGGCCGCGGGGGGCGGCTGGGTGGTCGTCGTCTTCCACTTCGTGGCGCCGGACTGCACCAAGCGCACCTATTGCGTGAAGCCCGACGTCCTCCGGGAGTTCATGGGCTGGCTCTCGCAGCGGGCACCGATGGGGACAGAGGTGCGCACGATGCAGGACATCCTGGGCGGTGCGGCGCGGCCCGCGGTGCACCCCGTGTCCCAGCCGCCCACGGCCACGCTGAAGAATCCCTCGCTCGAGGACGACGCGAACGGCGACGGCGTGCCCGACTGCTGGCAGCTGGGCCCCGCCCACGGTGGCGCCGTGCGCGCCGAGCGCTCAGCCGAGGCGCACAGCGGCGCCTGGTCCTACCGGCTCGAACGCGTGGAAGCCTCCGGGGGCGCCGCCTCGCTCCAGGTGCTGCGCGACGACGGCACCTGTGCACCGGCCGTGACGCCTGGGAGCGGTTCGCGGGTGAGCGTCTGGTACCGCTCCAGTACGCCGCTGCACCTGGAGGCGGCCGTGAAGGGGGCGGATGGGATGTGGAAGGTGTGGAACCGCGGCCCGAGCCTGCCACCCGCGGAGGCCTGGACGGAGGCGTCGTGGGAGCTGCCCATCGCGCTGCCGGCCGACGCGTTCGAACTGAGCGTGGGCGTCGCCCTGGAAGGGGTGGGCTGGGCGCTGGTGGACGACTTCGGGCTGGCGGATGCGACGGCGCCCGCGGCGCGCCTGGTGCTGGACGCACCGACCGGCGGAGAAGACTTCGTCGTGGGCCAGGACGTGGAGGTGAGGTGGTCCACGCTCGGCGAGGTGCGGACGCTGGACGTGGCGTACTCCACGGAGACGAGCGCCAGTTGGGTGCCGGTAGCCACCTCGGTGGAGAACACGGGGCACCTCATCTGGCGCGTGCCCGACGTGCCGAGCCAGGAGGCGCTGCTGCGTGTCGCCAGCGCCGAGGATGAAACGGTGTCGGGCACGAGCGCGCCCTTCCGCATCCTGCCCGGGGCCCCGCAGCAGCCCGGCATCGTGGAGCCGCCACCCGAGGAACAGCCCCCCGAGGAGATCCGTGGCGACGGGCAGGTGAATGGCGAGAGCGGTGGTTGCGGGGGATGTGAGGGCGCGGGTACGGGGCAACTGTTTCTCGCGGTGGCCGGCGGACTCATCGCCCTCTCGCGTTCGCGAGCCAGGAAGAGGCAGCGGAAAGAGTGACGCCTGAGGCAGCGGCGAGCCAGGTAACGCCCCGCAGTACCTGCCGCTCTCCTCAAGAACGAGCGGCCAGGGCATCCGTGTGCTCCATGGGAGCGCGGCCCATCCACCGGCGCCGCGCTCCGCCTTACTGGCCGGCCGACGCGGCGCGAGCATGAGCGCGATGCGGCGTTCGCCGAGCTCGCCGCCCTGGCGACGCCCCTGGACCGCGATGCCAGACCGGAGGAGGTCGCGCGCCAGATTGGCTTCCTGCTGTCGGATGACTGCGCGCTGATGACAGGCACGACCTTGCTGAGCGACGGCGGCCGCACGCTCTGAGTTCGCGGCCGCTCCTCCCGAGCTCATGGTCCGCGGTTCGAACTCTCGACTCGGCCTGCACACGCAATATTCCTTGACGGGAATATGACCGACAAGGAATATACATCCTCGTGATTGAGACCTTCACGGCGCTCGCCGACCCGAACCGCTTTCGCATCGTGGAATACCTGCTGGGGGGCGCTCGCTCGGTGGGTGCCATCGGAGAAGCGCTGAACCTGAACCAGCCGCAAGTGTCGAAGCACCTGCGCGTGCTGAAGGAGGCCCGGCTGGTGGACGTGGAGGCGCGCGCCCAGCAGCGTCTCTATGGCCTGCGGCCCGAGCCGCTGCGCGAGCTGAACGCGTGGTTGGAGCGCTACCGCGACATCTGGGACGAGCGGCTGGGACAGCTCGACTCGCTCATCGAAGAACTCAAGACGCAGGACATGGAAGCAGCGCAGCGACATGCTCGAAAGAAGAAGGGATGAAGTGATGAGCCTTACGTCAGTGGAGTTGGAGTCGGACCGCACCATCGTCATTTCTCGCAAGTTCAATGCGCCCGCGCGCATCGTGTTCGACGCGTGGACTCGGGCGGACCTGGTGAAGCGCTGGTGGGCGCCGAAGGCCCTCGGCGTCACCATGGCGAGCTGCGAGGCGGACGTGCGCGTTGGCGGCGGCTACCGTTACGTGCTGCGCAATCCGGACGGCGGTGAGGTGGCCTTCTCCGGCCAGTACGCTGAAATCACTCCGCCCTCGCGGCTCGTGTACACGCAGGTCTTCGAACCGATGGCGGACGCGGGTTCGGTCACCATCACCGTCACCTTCGACGAGCGCGACGGAAAGACACACATGGTCTCCCGCGAACTGTATCCGTCAAAGGAAGTGCGGGAGGCCGTCCTCGCGTCCGGCATGGAGCACGGCTTGCGCGAAACGATGGAGCAGCTCGACGCGCTCGTGTCGTCGCCGGGCCTCGACTGAGCCGGTGCGGCGCCGCCATCCGTGCGCGTTTCGCGTTGCAGCGGGGGCATGTTCCTTGGAATGTGACGGTCTGCCCCTCTTGCCGGATGACGTCACCGCCCAGCCCTCTCCCGCCCATGCCGACCCTCCTGGCGATACTGCACATCGTAGGCTGCGTGCTGCTCGCGGCCGTCTTCTTCGCTCCCGCTGGAGTGCCCACGCTCGTCCACCTGCTCAAGGGCATCGTGAGGGAATACAGCCTGGCGATGCTGTTGCCGGCGCTCCTCACGGCGCTCGTGGCCGTCTGGATTTCCCACGTGGACGTTTGGAGATGGCTGCGCTGGGGGACGGCGGCATGCGCACTGCTCGTCGGCATCCTCGCGGTGTGGCCCGCAGCCTCCGCGTGGCGGATGGCCAGGGCGGCCGACACTCCACTCCGCCTCCGTGAGTATTTCCGGCCCCTCGTCGGAGCCCGCCCCCTCCCGAGCCACACCGTTCGTTTCGCCGTGGTCGAGGGGCACGACCTGCACGCCGACGTCTTCCTTCCCGATGCCTCCGCCACCAGGGCCCGTCCCGCCGTGCTCTACTTTCACGGGGGCGGCTGGCGTGGCGGAGAGCGCGGCTACGCCCGCGCCTGGGCCGACTTCCTCACCGCGCGGGGATATGCGCTCATCTCCTTCGACTACCGGCTCTTTCCTCCTGCCACCGGACTGAAGGCCCCAGGGGACGTCAAGTGTGGCATCCGCTGGGTCAAGGATCACGCGGCCACCTACGGTATCGACCCGGACCGGCTCGTCCTCTTCGGAGAGTCCGCAGGCGGGCACCTCGCGAGCCTGGCGGGGTACACCGAGGGAGATGCTCGCCTTCCGTCCTCCTGCGCCCCCGGGGACACGTCGGTGGCGGCCATCATCAGCTTCTACGCGCCCAGCGACCTGGTGGCCTACGCCGCGAGCGCCCCTGCTCCGCTCGTGGGCTTCACGGGTGTGCCGCAGGAAGGCCACCGCGAGCTGTATGAGCTGCTCTCCCCCATCAACCACGTCGGGCCACGTTCCCCTCCCACACTCCTGCTCCATGGCGGGGCCGACAGCGTCGTTCCGCTCGACGCCTCGCAAGCGATGGCCGCTCGACTGGCCCAGGCTGGCGTTCCCCATACCCTGTTCACGCTGCCGTACGCGGAGCACGGCTTCGACATCTGGGATGGCGGCTTCGGCCGTCAGCTCGCCCGGGCGCAGGTGGGGCGGTTCCTCCAGCAGCACGCGCCCGTCAATTGAGGGCGTTCCCTCGCGCTGCAATCAGATAGCGTTCCCCTCATCCTTCGGGCCACGCGTTACGAGGGTCCTGCCTCTCGTCCAATGTGTATACATAGGCGGCGTCAGGGCCCTGCAATGGGGCGCCGGAGGCGCAGGCCGCCTGATGGTCATGCGACGACCGAGGACGCGCTCATGGCTGAAATCGTAGCGCAGCGAACCGATGTGGTGACTGCGCCTATCCAAGGTAGCGGCGCAGACGCAGCGACCGAACACCACAAATGCCTCCTCTCGAATGGATGAGACAGGCCGGGCGGCACCGTTGCATTGAATCGTCGGCAAAAATCGCGGTCCGGGACGCATGGCTCGGGGCGCCCTACGCCGGGCACGACATCACGAGCAAGCGAGGCTTTTTAGTCGACAAATGAGCCGTGAATAATCCACCCTGAGGTGCGTCCAGGTGGGCCAGTCGGTGAATGACTCCCCGCGCCCCAACGCGGCCCACCGGCTTCTCATATAGAAAGAAAAAGTTCGATGAACTCGATTGCTCGCGCAGTGCTTGCCTCATCCATGTTCGCCGCTTCCTCCGCCTTCGCCCAGGACGTCGAGATGAACATCCATGCCGATGACATTGGCATGCCGTCGACCAGCATTTCCGTGGAGGGCATGTCCCCGGATGGCAACGCAGCGGGCGTCAACATGGAGATTCGTGGTGGCGGCGCTCGCATGGAGGTGAACGTGTCGGGAACCGGAACTCCGCCGCCGTCGGGGCGACATGAGCGCAGAGAGCGCCGTGAGTATCGCGAGGAAGTCGCGCCGCGCGAGACGCCCGTCCGACATGTGCGGCACCACTCCGAGCCCGCGTTCCGTGACTGTGGGACGAACCAGGACCCGGGCTGCACCATGCAGCGCAACGGCCATTTCGCAATGGACGCGGAGACCTTCCACGGCTTCATGCAGTCCCTCAAGAGCACTCGCAACGAGCTGACGCGGGAGGACATGGTGGAGAAGGTGATGACGCGGGCCTTCCTCACCGCGAAGCAGTTCGGCCTCGTCCTGGACCTGTTCCAGAACGAAATCACCCGCCTGGACGTGGCGAAGACGGCCGCGCCCCGCGTGGTGAACCCGCAGCACGCGCTGGGGTTCTCGTCCAAGTGGAGGAACTCCATCTCTGCTGACGAGTACGTGGAGATCATCACCGAGCAGTAATCCACGGGATGTCGTTCCAGCAGCCACCGCGCACCGACGTATCCCCGCCTGCCCTGCCCCTGCGGTCCGCTTCGCTGGCCGCGGCTCAGGGGCCCGCGAAGCTGGCGGGGTGTTGTGCCACAAGCAGTCGCGTTCCCCCCCTTGATGGATGGATGAGCCGCCTGGGCGGGCCGGCTCCCAGGAGCAGTGACGTGCTCGACTGCGGCTCAGTAGTAGTCGCGCAGGGTGAGCCGACGCTTGCTGCCGTCTTTCAAAGTGAGCATCACCGTCTGACCTGCTGCGCGATATCGCCAACGCGCGAGTTCCGTGCCCGCGTAATCGGGGCCAATGGGCTTGCCATCAATGGCAATGATTTCGTCCCCCTCCTTCCAACCCGAGCCGGCGGCGGGGCTCCCAGGGGCCACCAACTTCACCACGAGCCGCCCCTCCGCGGGGAGGGCAATCAGGCCGGACCGGTCCTTGCGGAAGGGCTGACGCAGCGCGCGGGCATCAGGGACCAGCATCAGCGTGTCCGTCGCATAGTCCGTTATCATCCGGAAGCGTCCGAGGACGGCGAGCCCCAGGTTGCCGAGGAGCCGGTCCGAGGCGGAGATACTCTTGCCCGCGTCGTCGAACACCGTGGGCACGTCCTTCAGGGTGATGCCCGCCAGTTGAATGTCCTTCAGCGTCGCTACATCGCGCTCCCGGAGTCCGCCCACGGCTCCGGACAGCGTCCTGGAGCTGCGCCTTTCCGTGAGCAGCCCGGCTTGCTGCCAGTAGGCGGGGAAGAGCGAAAGTGCTCCGCCATTGCCCACGTCGAAGAGCACCGGAATGGGGGGACGGCCCTCAATGGAGATCTGGACGGCGCGCTGCCCGCCCGCGGATTCGACCAGCGGGAGCCGAACCGCTCGCGGCGGAGCCTTGAAGCGGGACGCATCATGGAAGGCGACGCGCCGGTTGGGGAAGTCCACGTCCACGACGAGTTGGTTGAAGGACTCCTTGCCCAGGACGACGGGCAGCGGGTGGCCTATCAACCGCGCGACCTCGGACAGGTTGATGACGGCGACCGTCAGCCCCGTCAGTCGCAGGTTGCCCAAGGTGATGTCCACGCCGCCCGCGAGCTGGGCCTGTGCATGTCCTCCGCTGCCGACCGCCGCGAGCTGCCCCTGCGTCTTCAGCCCCAGTTCACGCGCATAGGCCGTGTCGACCACCGTCATCTCGGCGCCGCTGTCCAGAAGCACCTGCGTCGCCTGGCCATTCACCCGCGCTGGGATGTAGACGCGGTTCTCGTCGAAGAACTCGAAGGGGATGAAGCCGGTGCTGTGGTGACCTTTCGCGAAGATCGCCTTGCGGACGTCCTGGGGGCGTTCGAAGACCGCGGATGGAATGGGGACGTTCAGCTCCAGCGCCTCCACCACCGTTCGTGAGTCGGAGTCCGGGTTGTCGGTGAGCACCTCCTCCAGGAAGGGGATTCGCACGCCCTGGACCTGACGCCAGTCTCCCAGTCGCACGAAGCGGGTGACGTTGTCCTCGCGGATGCGCAGACCGTGGAGGGCTCCGTCGGCCTCATTGAGGAACAAGTCGTAGAGGTCTTCATCGCCAAAGGTGACGCGCACCACCTTCCAGGCGCGGCCGTCGCGCTCCGCGTCGGGCTGCAGCGCGAGCGTCGCGCCGGCGCTCCCCCGCAGCGCCGCCCCGAAGTCGAGCGCCACCTGGTGCCGGACATCGCGCGCGTCGGTGGGCGATGCATCTTCGACCTGTCCGCTGGCGTTCAGCTTCCATCCACCATCCGGGGTGATGGTCATCGACTGACGCATCACTCCGTAGTCCACATCCCGGCGTGCCCTCCCGTCCCGGTGGCTCCAGTACTCCATCGGGCCCTGGAGTCCACCTGTCACGGACTTCCCTGTCGCATGGATGCTCTCCAACTGCGTGAAGGCGTCCCCGCCACGCCACGCGAGGTGGCGTGCGAGGAGCGGTTGCAGCGCCTCTGCCCCGGCTTCAGAGGGGCCAAACAGGAGGGGCAGGGTCAGCAGAACCGCGATGAGGGCTCTCATGGGGTGTCTCCGCGCTTGGAAGAGGAACGGGGCTGTCGCCCGACGAGCTGGCGCAACCCCGGAGGGCTCGAGTTGATGAGGGAGAAGGACCGCGCCATCCGCGCGCGCGCGGACGGAGGAGCGCTCAGCTGGATCTCCGCGGCCAGCCCACTGTGTTGCAGACACGAGAGATAGACGCTGTCACTCCAGATGGCCTGCTTGACGCCGGTGCCATCCGGCGTGAGCAGCGCCACCAGGAACTCGCGGGCATCCACCACGAGCGTCAGTTGCGCGCCCGGCCAGCGCTCCCGAACGAAGTCCGCGCTGGACGAGCGCACGGAGGCGAAGGGAGCCTTGGGGGGTTCGTCATAGACAAGCCCCACGACGGACACGCGCCTGGCGCTCGCCTCCGTGAGCGCCGGGGCGAGGGCCGCGAGGGGTGGCGGGAAGAGGTCGAAGAGCAGTCGCTCGGTGGCGCCGGCAATCATCGCCCGCGCGCGCTCCATCACCTGTGCGTGGCTCTTGAGGTGGTAGATGCGGTCGTCTTGCACCGGGGCGTGGAGCTTGCGCAGCGCGTCCGCGGCCTCGCGCCTGCGCGTGTCGAAGCCACGCTGGAGCGCCGTGAGCACTTCGTCCGGAGGAACGGGCCGGAAGGAGCGGGGCTCGCCCTCCTCGACGAGTACCGCCCCCTTGTGTTCGAGCGAGGCGAGCGCCTGGTAGATGCTCGGAGGCGCCTTCCCCAGCGCCTGCGCGAGCCGGTATCCGGTGGCGGGCGCCCCCTTGAGCAGCTCGCAGTACACCCGCGCCTCCACCTCCGTGAACCCAAGGGCCACGAGCCCTTCATCCGCGTCCATGGAGGGAGTGTTATTACTGGCTGGTAATAATGGTCAAGTGACAGAGGGTACGGGCATGAACCGTCGCGCCAGGCGGCCTCTCCAGCGGCCCTTTCCCCCCCTTGCACCACCCTGCCCCTCGAAAAGGGAAAAGCCCGGCAACCCTTCGCGGGTGCCGGGCTCTTCACACCGCGCTCGCGGCTCCGAAAGGCCTAGCAGGTCTTCTTGTAGAGCGCGAGGCAGTTGTCGACGAACTGCTTGGTTGTGCACTTGCCGTTCTGCTTACAGGTCGCCCAGTCGTTGTAGCGAGGGTCCTTGCAGTACAGGAGTGTGACCCAACAGTTCGGCCCCATTGCGGAGACCTCACCGTCCGCGTCACCCATCGACGCCAGCGGCTCCTCTTCCGATGTCAGAGGGCTGTAGTCGAGGTTGATGCTCTCACCGGACTCGGTCGTCACCGTCTCCACGGTGTCCGTCGGCGCATCATCCGCGCCCACACCACAGCCCACGGCAGGAACCACGGCCAGCATGAACCCCAGGAGTAGCTTCTTCATTGTTGTTCTTTCTTCCTCAGAAATCGAAACGCCTGAGGAGGGCGTTGCCATGTGAACGCGTCCCGTCCACACCCACCACCCTACAACGAAGACAAGCCAGACCCATAGCCGCAAAACCCTAATTGACCCCAATTGCACAAATTCAAGAACTCAAATGTCAACCACAGACATCGCCCTGCTTGGGCACCAACGCGTGCGCGCGCCTTGATGTCTGGAGGCCATCACGGCCTCTCGAACCCATCACCGCCTGCACCACCAGGTGCACCCAATGCCTATCATCCTCGGACAGGGATTCCATCCCTCCTGCAAGGAATGCCAGGTCCGCCCCCCCGAAATGCTGTGTAACCACGGCAAGGAATGCGCCTGAACCATGGACGAACTCCTTGCATTGCTCGGGCGCTACGCTCCCGGCCACAGCGGTCAAATCGAAGGCTACCTGGGCTTTCTCGTGGACGAATTGGAGGACGTCTTCGGTCGTCCGCTCACAGCCGACTACCGTCACTTCGCCGAGGTCTTCGGGTCGCGTGAAAGGCCGCTCCGGGCCCATTGGCATGCAGCGCCCCGAGGAACTGAAGCGTTTCCAAATGCTCCTCGAGGACTACACGGACCTGGGAACGTCCCTGTTCTAATCAAGGGCACGGTGGTCCCTCCCACTTCGTCTCCCTGTAAGCGGCGACCAGGGAGGGCAAGAGCGCTACCGACAAGGCGGAAGCAGGCGTGCCATACACGACCTCAGTGGCATCATGCCCAGCGCGACGACACCGCGCGCGATACCAGTGCCGCTCCCGCCCCCCGAGCGGTAGAGCCGCGACACGCGGGACCGGACACCAGCGGGCCCCGTCCGCCTCGGCCCCAATCCAATCCGCCCCCCTTCCAGTGCAGGAGTTCCGGCGCATCAGATGAACCCTTCACGCGGCATCTACCTTGACGCTCACCGCAGCCGCCACCGGCGCCCCTTCCCCCTGTGGCGGAGCGCCGGACGGCCAGAGCCGCTACTGCGGATCCCACCCCGCGTTCACTGTCATCCGGTCCAGCGCGCGCACGGAGACGTAGGGGACGAAGCCCGCCGCGCGTGAGCGGGTATAGGCATCCGCGATGTGTGCGGCCTGAATGGCGTAGTCAGTGGAGAGCACCAGCTTGCCTGCCGCGCGGACCCGGGCCGCGTTCGTCCGGTTCTCCTCGCACCAGCCCTCGTCGCAGGCGTTGTCGTCGGACCAGTACATGTCCTCCATGCCCAGTCCGTCGATGGCGGGCAGGTAGGCGGGGTCATCCACCAGCTCGGGGGAGTTCTGGGGCATCACCTTGAAGGCCGGGTTGCGTGCCTTGGCGTACTGGCTGATGCGCGCGATGAGGGCCACCATCTTCCGCGCGAGGTCGGCGCGGTTGGTGCCCGCGGAGTTCGCGGGAATCTCCTCATACGTCACCACCATGTCCAGGTAGCACCCGGTGAAGCCCGCGGCGAGCGCCTGGTCGATGCGGCCCTGGACGATGGGCCACCAGCGCTCGTCCCAGTACTTCACATACTGCTCGTCGGGCCAGCCGGCCACAGGGCCGAGCTTCAAGTCATCGGGCACCTGGGGCCACTCGGGGCGATACTCCTCGATGGCGCCAATCTCGAAGTACGCGAGCACCTGCTTGCCCTTGGCCTTGAGCGCGGTGATTTCGGCAGCGGTGAACCAGCCATCGGAGCCGTCGCGCGACAGCTCGACGATGGCGAGGTCGAACTTCGAGTCGGCGATGGTGTCGAGCTTCCCCTGGGGATAGTTCGTGAGCTGGTAGGTGAAGCTGTGGACGCCCTCCCACGACACGGGCGTTCCGGCTTCGGTCCCCGTTCCCGCGTCGGAGGAGGTGCCCGCGTCCGTGGGAGTCCCCGCGTCGGTGGGAGTCCCCGCGTCGCTGGGGGTGCCCGCGTCCGAGGCGGCGACCTGGATGCGCACCACGAGCAGGTCCAGCAGCGACGCATCCGCCGTGGACGTCGTGCGGTAGCGCAGTTGCACCGGACCTCCGCTGACGAAGCGCTGGGGAGACGTCAGCGCGAGCGACGTGGCGGTCCACCTCCAGGACTGCGCGAAGGTGTTGTCGCTCACCAGCACCCAGGCGCCCGCCGTGTAGTCCCACGCCTCGAACAGCCAGCGCATCTGCGACTTGAGGGGCCCTCGATAGTTGATGCCCACCTCGGCGGCGACGACGTCGGCGGCGCCCACGTCCGCGGGGAGCTCGTACGTGCACGTGGCCAAGGTGCCAGGGAAGAACTCGACGTACTCCGCCCAGCGGTCCTGCGTGCCCGACAACGTCTGCGTGTGCAGCCCCTGGACAGTCTGCCCCGAGCCGATGGAGCCGCTTTCGACCTGGAGACTGGCGCACGTCAAGGTCCGGGTAGCCGCGAGGACGGCTGTGTCCTCGCCCCGCTCCGCGCTGTCCGCGCTTCCGGAGGCACCACCACAGGCGAACAGCGCGATGCACCACAGACTCGTCCACCCTACTACCGCGACTCGCATGTGCGCTCCCTGTCGCCAGAGCCGGGCCCCGCCCCGATGTCGATGCGCTCGGCGAACGTAGCGGGCTTTAACTGCAGACGCCCGGAGTCAGCAACGCGATGTGGCGCGCGACACGCGACATTCAGCCATGTCCTGGAACATTCGTTCCTGTCTGGATGGAGTGGTGCGTCGCAGGTGATGGGGCCTAGCCTCGGGTGGAAGGTACACGCGACCGCCGGAGCCAACGAGGCCGATGCTGGCCTCGGACGGGAAGTGGAATAGGCTTGCCCCAAGGCAATCTCTCTCAGGAAGACTCCTCTTGGACCTCCCCTTGACTCCTGCCCTGCGCATCAACCTGGGCAAGCGCGCTGGTGTCACCGGCGGCCTGCTGGGCGTGCTGTGCGTCTGCGTCGAATTCTGTTTTCTGTTTCCCCACTTGCTGGTGTCCAACGACGGCCGGGCCTTCTACGTGGAGCACCTGGGCGTGTTCCGGGGCATCCTCCAGGCCGCCATCGTCGCTACCTTCGCGCTGGGCGCACTCAGCGTGCTCACCTTGCGCTCCAAGGCGCATGGCGGCATCGCCATGCTGCTCGCGCTGGTGGCCATGCTGCTGGGCGGCAGCCAGGCGGAGCCACTCACCCACCAGCCGCGGGCCCTGAGCGCGGGCCTGGACTATTTCGCGCTGGAGCTCCTCGTGTTGGGGCTCCTGTTCATCCCCATGGAGCGGCTGTGGGGGCTCCACCCGCAGCGCATCTTCCGCGAGGGCTGGCAGACAGACCTCAAGCACTTCTTTGTCAGTCACGTGGGCGTACAGCTCATCTCCTTCTCGGTGATGATTCCGGTGCAGGTCTTCTTCTCCTGGGCGGTGCGCATGGACTTCCAGGCCCATGTGGCCGCGCAGCCCGTGTGGCTGCAATTCTTCGAAATCCTCCTGGTGGTGGACCTGGTGAGTTACTGGGTGCACCGCGCCTTCCACCAGGTGCCCTGGATGTGGAAGTTCCACGCCATCCACCACTCCAGTCAGCAGATGGACTGGCTGGCCAGCTCGCGCTCTCACCTGGTGGACGTGCTCGTCAACCGGTTCGCGGGGTTCATACCGGTGTTCCTGCTGGGCTTCAGCCCGGCCGCCATCTACGGCTACCTCGTTTTCGTGTCCTTCCACGCCGTCTACATCCACGCCAACGTGAGCCACCGCTGGCCCTATCTCCGTTGGGTGTTCGCGACGCCCGAATTCCACCACTGGCACCACACGTCCGACGAGGAAGGCATCGACAAGAACTTCGCTGTCTTCCTGTCCTTCATTGATGTGATTTTCGGCACCGCGCATCTGCCCGAGCACTGGCCGTCACGGTATGGAACGACGAAGTTCCAGCCTCCAGAGACCTACCTGGGTCAGCTCGCCTATCCGTTCCAACGGCACGAAGAAACGCCTTACGGATAGAAATGAAACTCGACTCCGGGTTCAAGCGCGATGGCCGTCTTCAGTGTCGTCGGTGTCCGCATGGACGCCGGCCCCGCCCATTCCGACGCCTCCAGCGCCACCACCGCCGGCACCTCCGCCGCCGCCCCCTCTTCCGCTACCCTTGTCGCCGCCCTTGCCCCCTCCTCCGCCGCTGGGACGCACGGGGCCCTGGTCGGGAATCGCGAGTCCGTGAGGGATGGGCTCGAGATCGAGCGCCCGGCGGATGAAATCGCGCAGCGATACGACCAGCCGCGCGGTGCCGACCTTGCGCCCGGCGACCATGTCCGCGGCAGCCTCCGCGGCGAGCCGCACCTGCTCCTCGGTGCCGAGCAGCATCACATCCGACAGCGCCGCCTCGACCGCGTCGCGCGTGCGCCGACGGCGTTCGAGCGCCGGGTGGTCGAGCGACGACGCAAGCACGAGGCCCTGGTCGGGCTCCTGTTCGAGTGGCTCTCCAGCCGCGAGCCGACGGCGCATGTCCCGCAGATGAGTCGGGTCCACGACGAGCTCACCGGTGAATGAGCCGCCGAGTGTCTTGTATGCGGAGATCAGCGTCTTCAGCCGCTCGTTGATCTGGCGGTTCTCGCGTTCGCGCCGGCGCTGCACGGTCTGCATCACCAGCAGGCGGATGCTGACGACGACCAGCGACACCAGCACGAGGCTGGTCAGCGTCGCCGCGAGGCCACGCCAGGAAGTGAAGTCGAGAGAGCTCATCATTGGCGCGACGATAGCGCGGCCATCGCGCGGTCGCCGCGACGCGCTCCCGTGTGCCGCTGACCCATCTTGCTGAGGGAGTGCTGCCACGGTGGAGTCCTTCACCCAGCAGCCCCCTGTGGCCGTAGTTGCGTGTACCGGACCATGGTGAGCACCGATTCCGGCCCGAGGTGAGCACCCGTTCCGGGCATGGTGAGCACCCGTTCCGGGCATGGTGAGCACCGATTCCGGCCCGAGGTGAGCACCCGTTCCGGGC